>RFIQ01000027.1 GCA_003695565.1 Planctomycetota bacterium
CCCCGACCGCTTTTCGATCACGGAGCCCGCCTGTAAACTGCGTCGCTGCGGGTCGTCGCTGTCCGCGATGTGCCGCCAAACGTTCGGGCAGGTTTGGTTCACCGATTTGGCGCCCCTCGAACGATAGGAGGGTACACGAGTCGCCTCAACGCGTTGCCCACACTTACAACCCCTCGCATCAACGATTTCGGAGCCCAACCACGCATGGATACTCGCGCGATTACCCCTGCCCGGCTGGCTTCCAGCGTCATTGCTGTTCCACCTCTGGCCCGCGATCCGCGTTTGGAATTGTGCCCAAACGAAAACCGAAAGATTGTTGCATACCTGGAGCAGGGGGGGATTACCACGCTGCTGTACGGCGGCAATGCCATTCTGTATCACATGCGGCCCAGCGAATACGAGCAATTGCTGCATATGCTCACCGATATTGCCGGGCCGGACACCCTGGTAGTTCCTTCGGTGGGCCCGTCTTTTGGCGTAATGATGGATCAGGCCGAGGTGTTACGCGACTTCGACTTTCCCACCGCCATGGTCTTGCCGATGCGCGACGTGTGCGACCCGGCTGGAATCATCGCTGGAATCCGCCGCTTTGCCGAAGTGCTGGAAAAGCCGATCGTGCTTTACGTCAAGCATGATCGCTGGTTGCCACCTCAGTTGATTGGAAAGCTCTACGACAGCGGTCTGCTCAGTTGGATCAAGTATGCCGTGGTGCGCGACGACCCCGCTGAGGACGATTACTTGCGGGAAATTCTGTCGGAGGTCCCGGGGGAAATCATGGTCAGCGGCATTGGCGAGCAACCGGCCGTCGTGCACCTACGGGACTTCGAGTTGAATTCGTTTACCAGCGGTTGCGTCTGTATCAATCCTCGCCGCTCAATGGCAATGCTGCAGGCGATCCAATGCGGGGACTTTGCGCTGGCCGAAACGATCCGAACTCAGTTCCAGCCCTTGGAGGACTTGCGGAACAGCATCAATCCCATTCGCGTGCTGCACCGCGCGGTGGAATTGGCTGAGATCGCTGAGACCGGCCCCATGCTCCCCTTGCTGGGAGAATTAGCACCCGACGATATTCCCCGGGTCGCCGCCGCCGCAGTCCATCTGCGCGACCTGACATAGTTCCGGCAACCATTGCAATGCGCGGCCACCAACGACCGAGCGGCGGCCCCGCTGCAGACACCGCCCCGGCACACGTTCCGGGCATCCTGATTCACCCCGGGCGCGCTGGCTCGAGCTCACGGCGTCTGTTCGGCCCAGGCGCGATACAGGGCATCGATGTTGGCCTGAGCGTAATCACCCTCGTGGAACACAAAACGGTGCTTGAAGGTCAACGATTCTCCTTTCAGCAGCACATAATCACCGAGATGGGGGTCCGGTTTGTTCTCAAAATGATGGATGCCAAACGGATTGGCAGACAGCAACCCGTAATCGCGGGCATGCCACCAGGTGGGATGGCGAAGGTTCTTGGGATGGTCGAACATGGCGATCCCAACGGTCCGGCCGTCGAAATCGGCCCAATAATCAATCCAGGGAGCTCGTTTGCCCCAAATTGAATCCTCGCGCACGCCGTTGGCATTGATGGCGTGCCCGGCGGCGATGGGCCCTTTGATGCGGAGCCGTGGGTGCATGCGGATCCCCATTTGTCCATCTTTGTTGTCTCCGAACACCAGGTCGGATTCGGTGGCATGGTAGGTCACGAAGTAATCGATGAACCGAGCACCAGGGGCTTGGGAGAAACGAATCTCCCGCGAATCCATTGCCACCAACCGACCATCGTGCCCGACAAGTCGGTTGCGGGCGAAGATCGCATTCCCTTCCGTCCGCACTTCAACGCTCTCCGTCCGTCCTGCATCCTTTCCCATGTGCCAGAAACTCTCCCCATTCACATCCATGTGCCCGAACCATATCGATTTGTGGTGAGGATGATCCTCCGCCTCGTGGGGCGTCCCCCGTTTCATTGGGTAATCGCGCGTCATGCGGATCCCGTGCGGTCCAATTACGGGATACAGGATGGGTTTCTCGTACCCCTGAAAAATGTACTCCGTGAAAAGTTCGTCGCCGAAGAAGACCGAAACGCGATCCTCCTTGGTTTCCATCCGTACCTGGCTGGAGTCTTCGGCCACCGCCCCATTGGCCAGCGAGATGACTGTCCAGCCGACTGCGGCCCATACGATGCACCGGGTCAACCAGGGTCCCGTCCAGTTTCCGTGCACTTGCATATCGATGCTCCCTAAGTCTTGAAGGTGATTGCTTTGAATGGAAAAAGCAGTGGCTCGTCGCGGGCAAGATCGAACCTGGCCGGAGGATCGCATTGCCTGTCCCAACTTCCAACTTTTCGTCGTCCGTTACCGCTTGCCCCTCTTCGGTGTACGCCGACACGCGCATTTCTGTTGCGGCCAGGCGAACCGCGGCCAAGAGCGAATCGGCGTTACGAGGGCACATTGGATCCGGGGGTATGGTCCGCTCTCAGATGGTACAATTGTAGCCAACCGTCCGGCGGGCGGGGCGAGACTGCAGGCGACCGCGGTCGGGTTTTCCTGCGCCAGAATCCCCTTGCCCGGGACGCGTCCGTCCGACGCTCCCACCCTCTTCATCCCGCCAACTATTTGCACCCTCCAGATTCATTCCCAGGAAAGGCTGACAACGATGCGACCAAGAAACCTCATTCTGGCCGGCTGCATGCTGGCTGCGTTTTGTATCCCCCCAGCGGCCGGACAGAAGTTTGTCCCCAATTATGACGAATCGAAAGTCCCCCAATTTGATCTGCCGCCCATTTTGGATCGGGCCACGGAGGAGGCGGCTGATTTTGCAGCGGCCTGGGACCGACGCCGCGCTTCGCTTGTGCAATTGTTTGCAACCGAGATGTATGGTTCGGCTCCCACCGACGGATACGACATGCGATTCGAACGCTTCGAATCGGGCACCGCCTTCGGAGGCAAAGCACAGCGCCAGCAGTTCCGCGTCATCATTGCCACCGAACATGGTCAGCAACCGATCGAGTTGCTGGTATACACTCCGCGCAGTGAGGTCGGTCCCGTGCCCTGTTTTCTGGGACTGAATTTCTATGGCAACCACACGATCGCCGACGACCCGGCCATCGCCATCACGCCCTCTTGGTGCCGTAACTCGGAGGACAAAGGTGTGGTCAACAATCGCGCCACGGAAGCTGGCCGCGGAACAAGCAAATCTCGCTGGCCGATCGAACCGATTCTGGATGCCGGATATGGGTTGGCCGTCGCCTATTATGGAGACATCGATCCGGATTACGACGATGGATTCCAAAACGGCGTGCATGGGTTGTTCCCCAATCACCGTCCCTCAGCAGAGCATCCGGACCGCTGGGGTTCGATTGCCGCTTGGGCCTGGGGATTATCCCGCTGCCTGGATTGCATTCAGTCCGAGGTGATGGAGGTCGATCCGCAGCGCGTCGTCGTGATTGGGCATTCGCGGTTGGGGAAAACGGCGCTGTGGGCAGGGGCCAACGACCAGCGGTTCGCCGGTGCGATCTCGAATGATTCCGGGTGCGGTGGAGCAGCGCTAAGTCGGCGGGCGTTCGGTGAGACGGTGGAACGCATCAACACGTCCTTCCCGCATTGGTTTTGCCCGAATTTCAAAAAGTACAACCGCAACGAGAATGCTCTGCCCATCGACCAACATCAACTGGTCGCATGCTTGGCGCCGCGGCCGGTCTATGTGGCCAGTGCTTCGGAAGATTTATGGGCCGATCCACGGGGCGAGTTCCTGTCCGCCCGGCTGGCCAGCCAGGTTTATCAGCGGCTGGGATTCTCCGGAATCGATGTCGACGACTTGCCGCCTCCCGGCACTGCGATTCCCGGTCGTGTCAGCTACCATCTTCGTCCGGGAAAGCACGATCTGACCGCCTGGGATTGGGAGCATTACATTGATATGATGCGTCGCGAAGTCGCTGGTGAGAAACTAAAGCTCGGCTGGAGCAAGAATTTTCTCACCATCGAAGGCAGCCAGATTCCGGGTGACCGAATCGACATCCACTATCTGGAAGCTTATTGCCGCGCAGGATCCACCGACGCGGACTGGGTCCAACATACGGTGATCGGCCACCAAACGCGGCTGGTCTCCCAATCCGCCTACCGATCCAGTTTGGAGTTGCGATGCCAGGTACGCGACGGTCTGCAGGTCCGTCATCGCATCACGGCGGGCATCGATTGTGTGGATTTTCATATCACTGCACACAACCCGACCGATCGCCGCAGCGAGGCGCACTGGGCACAACCGTGCATCCGAGTCGACCGGTTCACGGGAGCCGACCAGCAGACCTATTTGGCCAAATCTTTCATCTTCGTCGATGGGCACCTGACGCGGATGCCGTTTGAACCATGGGCCACCGAGGCTCGGTATGTCCCGGGCCAGGTTTGGCGCCCCCGAGACGTCCCGGCCAGCGATGTCAATCCACGTCCGCTCAGTCCCATCCACCCCAGCAACGGACTGATCGGATGCTTTTCCGCAGATGAATCACGCATCATGGCCGTGGCGTTCGAACCTTGGCAGGAGCTGTTTCAGGGAGTGATCGTTTGCCTGCACAGCGATTTTCGGCTGGGCGGGCCGGCTCCCGGCGAAACGAAGGAGATCAAGGGACGCCTGTATATCATGGCTGCCGATGTCCCACGCCTACTCAAACGGTACCGCCACGACTTTCCGGGCCCTAGGCCATGATCTCATGCACGGGAGCACTCGGTTCCACGCCCGTCAGCCGCTGGTCCAGCCCCTGGAATTTGAACGTAAACCGCTCGTGGTCGATCCCCATGCAGTGCAGAATGGTAGCGTTGAGATCATTGACATGCACGGGGCGATCGATCACGTTGTAGCTGAAATCGTCGGTTTCGCCGACCAGCTCCCCACCCCGGATTCCCCCGCCCGCCAGCCACATGGGGAAGCAACGGGGATGGTGATCCCGACCATAGTTTTCGCGCGTCAATCGTCCCTGGCAGTAGACGGTCCGGCCAAACTCACCGCCCCAGATAACCAGGGTCTCGTCCAGCAAGCCACGTTGCTTCAAGTCCTTCAACAGTGCGGCACAGGGCTGGTCCACATCGCGACATTGAGCGGGCAGATCGCCTGCGATATTGCCATGTTGATCCCATCCACGGTGCAGCAGTTGCACTACCCGCACGCCTCGTTCGACCAATCGCCGCGCCAAGAGCGCGCTGGCAGCAAACGTCCCCGGTCGATGGACATCGGGGCCGTACATTTCCAGGGTGCGGGGATCTTCGTCATTCCAGTTGGTCAGCTCCGGAACACTTGTTTGCATCCGAAACGCCATTTCATACTGGGCAATCCGTGTCTGGATTTCGGGGTCACCTAACTGGGCGAACCGGTGCGCGTTGAGCCGCGCCAGAGAATCAAGCATCCTGCGCCGATCGCGACCGGTCACACCGGGCGGATCTGGCAGGTACAGTACAGGGTCGCCACTGCTGCGCAGGGCGACTCCGTTGAACCGCGAAGGCAAGAAACCACTGCTCCACATGCGCGTGAACAGCGCCTGGGCGGCTGCCTTGCTGGACCAACTGGGCGTTAGGACTACGAACGCGGGCAGATCATCGCTTTCGCTCCCCAAGCCGTATGCCAACCAACTCCCCAGGCTGGCCTTCCCCGGAACCTCGCTGCCCGTCATCACGAAAGTGCAGGCCGGATCGTGGTTGATCGCGTTGGTGTGCACCGTCTTGATCAGCGAGATCATATCGACGCACTCAGCCGTGTGCGGTAGCAATTCGCTGACCCATCTCCCGCACTGACCATGCCGCGAGAACTTGAATTTCGACGGAGCGATCGGGAATCGAGACTGACCACTGGTCATCGTCGTGATCCGTTGCCCACCGCGTACGGAATCGGGCAAATCGGTATCGAACAACTCCTGGAGCTTCGGTTTATAGTCCCACGTATCGATTTGCGACGGACCACCATTCATGTGCAGGTAGATGATCGATTTGGCGCGGGGAGCAAAATGCGGCAAGCCGGGGAGGGCCGGATGCACGCGCTGCTGCCCCGCGCGAGCCGACTTAGGGGCGCTCAAAGCGGCCAGCGCCAGCGGACCGAGTCGCAAGCCTGCAGCCCCGAAAAACTGCCGCCGCGACAACCACAAATCGTACTCCAAACGTGGATCCATGATTCTGCTCCTGCACCCTATCGCAATGATTTGCATGATCCCGCCCGGGGCGCCCTCCGGCCGCACCGGTCCAGACCAAATGCGTCGCCTCAAGGGCGAGTAATTGATTCGTCCAAATTCAGTACCAGGTTGGCCAGCAGCGTGTACGCCGCCAACTGTCGTGCATCGATCGTATTTGGCGGCACCGACTCTCCCACATGGACCAACTGGTGTGCGGCAGCTTGGTCGTCGGCGAACCGCTGTTGGAAATCGGCCAAAGCGCTCAGCAACTCGGCTCGTTCATATGCATCCGGAAACCGAGCCAACACGGTGCGAAACATCCAATCGATGCGGGCACCGGCCGTAGCCTGGCCGAATTGCAGCGTACGGGCGGCCAACGCCCGGGCGGCCTCGACATGTTGCTCGTCATTCATCAACTGCAGCGCTTGCAGCGGCGTGTTGCTGCGCCCTCGCCGGGCACACAACATTTCTCGACTGGGAGCATCGAAATTGCTCATAAAAGGAGGCGGCGCAGTGCGTTTGATAAAGGCGTAAATGCTGCGGCGGTAGAGATCCGCCCCCCGATCGCGCAAGTAGTAACGCGTGTTGCTGTTCCCGTAACCAACTGGTTCCCAAATATTGGGCGGTTGGTAACCCATGAATCCAGGGCCCCCCAATTGCCGATTGAGCAGGCCGCTGACGGCCAAAGCGTTGTCCCGAATCTGTTCTGCAGCCAACCGCATCCGTGGGCCACGCGCCAGGTAGGTATTGGTGGGGTCGAGGCGGAGCCCTCGCTCCGTGCAAGTACTGGCCTGGCGAAATGCCCGGCTGGTCACCAACATCTGCATCAACCGCCGCACGTCCCAGCCATGGCGACGGAAATCCTCGGCCAACCAATCGAGCAGATCGGGATGAGACGGGGGACTGCCCTGAGCCCCAAAATCCTCGCTCGTTTCAACAATGCCTTTGCCAAAGACTTGTTGCCAGAACCGATTGACCGCCACCCGTGCCGTCAGTGGATTGTTTTCCGCAACCAACCACTGTGCCAAATCGTATCGATTCGCCCGCGATTTGCCTGCTGGCAGGTTGAGTGGCGGCAGGAAGGCGGGGGTATTCGGCTCGACCGCCTCGCGCGGTGCATCGTATTGGCCGCGATGCATGACATGTGCCTGCCGAGGTTCAGGCAAGTCGTTGAAAATCATAGTGCCGGGGATCTGATCCTCCAAGTTGCGACGCTCGACCCGCGCCAACTCCCATTGCAGTCGCGCACGTTCGATCGGTGGGGGAACCAGGCGGGCGACGTGTTTGAGAAACTCGCAGCGGATTTGAAATTCGATCCCCTCGCTGGAATCATCCTCTGAGGACTTCTCCGGATCGCGCAGAGCCGCGGCCACGGTTGGCGGCACCTCGGGAATGGACTTGCCGCGGGAGTACCGCTTCCATGCCTCTAACGAAGTTCTGGGATCGTCCGGTGCGGGGGCTGAACCGGTAACACGCAACCCGTCCCAATCGCAGATGCCGCCGAATTCGGCCAGCACAAACGAATCCACGATCGCGCCGGGCTTCAAGTTCAACACGCCGGCAGGGATAGTCAATTCCACCCAACTGCCCGCAGGCGGCAAGTCACCGACGCGGACATTGTTGGCATCGCTGAAAGCGCCGCGGTTCAGGAGCTCGACATCCCCCCAAGCGAATCGTCGTTTGCCTTGGTTGGTATTCAGCTCGACCAATACCGCGTCGGGCGAGTGCAAGCCATCGACTCGCAACCATACCCGCACGGTTGGATTCTGTGGGACGACGCGGGGAACCAGTCCGCCGGCAACCGTTTGCTCATGAAAATCGCCGTAACGTTGCCGTAGCGCACGGCGTCCCATGGGAACGGAATCATCGTCTGAGGAAATCCATTGCTCAGCGTTGCGCGAGGTGTTCTTGCCACTGGAGCCCAGCGGCAGCGCGTCGTCCAGCCACACATCGTTGACCGGTAAATGGGCTTGCTCCGCCAACCATTGCTCGGTTCGTTCCCACGCGGCAGCTTCCTGGGCGGCAACCTCCTGAAGCAACCGCAACGTCCGCTGCTCCAGTCGCTGGAGTTCGCCCAGCCGGCGTTCTTGTTCGGGTGATGGCAACTTCAGGTAGGGCGGAGTATCCATCCGATTGCCATCCATGGCCGGATCCGCCGCGCTGTAGAAGAATGCATACATCGAATAAAAATCACGCATGGTCAGCGGATCGTACTTGTGGTCATGACAGACCGCACATCCGCCGGTCAGCCCCAGGAATGCTTCGATGGTCGTCGACGCGCGATCGACGGCGTAGCGGAACAGCCACTCCTCTTTGATCGCCCCCCCTTCGCTGGTCGTCACATTGCAGCGATTGAATCCCGTCGCTACCAACTGGTCACGCGTTGGTTCGTCCACCAGATCGCCAGCCAGTTGATCGACGATGAACTGGTCGTAGGGGAGATTTCGGTTGAATGCCGACACGACCCAATCGCGATACGGCCAGATCTGCCGTACGTTGTCCAGGTGCAACCCATGCGTGTCGCCGTATCGGGCAATGTCCAACCAATGCCGCGCCATCTCTTCACCGTAGTGCGGCGATTCCAGGTAGCGCTCCACCATCCGCTGGTACGCCTGTGGATCGTCGTCGGCCAAGAACTCTTCGATTTCTTCGATCGTCGGCGGCAGCCCCGTCAACGTAAAAGCAACACGTCGGATGAGCGTGGATTTGTCCGCCAGCGGTTGCGGTTCCAGGCCTTGCCGCAGGGCGCGCGTCAACAGGAACCGGTCCACGGGGTTGTTGGACCACTCTGCATACTCGTCCGGAACGGGCGGTGGCTCGGGAGCCACGATCGGCTCGAATGCCCAGTGCCCCTCCAAGGGCGCACCTTGCTCGATCCAACGACGAAGAAGTTCCTTTTCCTCGGCCGTCAATTGCCGGGTTTCGGTGGGCGGAGGCATCACCGTATCCGCATCCGTCGACACCACGCGCTGCCACAACGTATTGTCCGATGGATTGTCGGAATCCAATACCTGCGCCGCACCTTCCGGGTCATCCAATCTCAAATCCGCTTGACGCGATTTTTCATCGAACCCGTGGCACTTGAAACAAGCCGCGCTGAGGATCGGCCGGATGTCTCGATTGAATCGAATCGGCTCTACAGACGATGCCTGTGTCTCGGTGGCTTCATGGGACTTGGTACCCTGCGCACCATCTTGACAGTGCGCGAGCGAGCAACAGCAACAACCGAGCGCGATGCTCAGTAGCCAGCCGGCACCCACTCCCTGGCCCAGGCACCAATACGGCTGCCGCGGCGCAGAGGAACGAGCGCCAAGAACGCGTAGGAAACGCATGATCCGATTACCCATTGGAGTCAGGTGGGAGTTATTCATTCGGTGGGAGGTCATGGCCGAACCGCCACGGGATGTCCGATGTCGGGCAGCGGCGCGTGGAAATGCTCGCGCCGAGGTGCCCCGCAGATTCGGAACCGGCCCACCCCCATTCTAACTTGCCCTGCCAGGGCCATGGTAGCCGAAAGGCGATCGAAAACGAATCGGGCGGCTAGGTCGAGGCGTCCACTGCGCCCCCGCGGGGCGCAGTCAACGACCGCCTGATTCGGCCGAGGCCGCCGCGTACCAACGCGAGTTTGCCGTATTTCGACGGCTGCTACTCGGAATAGGACAATGTCTCACCACCAGAACGCGTGGCCATGGCGCGGTACACCCCGAAGTCGATCGTTTCGGGCAGAAACGTGACCGACACATCCGCCCGCATGAAGTTTACGCCTCCGGTATGGTAGCTGCTGAAATCCTCGAAATGTCCCGCCGGATCGTTCGGTGGATGGTCGGCCACGCCCAGGATCCTGGCGTGCGGCTCGTTGGCTTCCGGAATGTTGCCATGCCAGATACTCTGGCCCAGCCGGCTGCTGCGCTCGCCGATCATCAGAGTATTGCTGAGCCCGTCGATGACATCGCGAAACTTCGTAGCGCTATTGCCATAAAACATGCCGTTGCCGCGATAGGGGGCGATCTCCAACTCCTGCGTTCCGAACATTCCCACGTAATTGCTCTTGGCGATCTGGAACAGCTTGTCCCCGTCATCCACACCGTGGTGGTTCAGGACATGTCCGAGCCCCGTCCGGATGTGAGTGGTGTGACCATCCCCTTCGGCGATTTCAAACAACTCTGGCCCGGTATCCGATGGGCACAGAAAGGTTGGGACGACGGTTACCCTGACCTGGTCGTGCACGGCATGTTCGATCGGCAGCCGAAAGTCGATTTGTCGGTATAAATTGTCCCCTTCCATGAAGGCCAACAGGCCGGCCGCCCACCCCCAACCCGGCTCTCCGGTACGCTGCCAGTCATTCCATCCAGCAGGCAGTTGACGATAGGCAGACTCGTAATTGTGAACCGCGATTCCCAATTGCTTCAAATTATTCGAACACTGCATGCGCCGGGCGGCTTCCCGGGCAGCTTGCACAGCTGGCAGGAGCAACCCAACCAGTATCCCAATAATGGCAATCACCACCAGCAATTCGACCAGGGTGAAACCGCGACGCAGTAGCGCGGGTGGGAGACGATTGCTGCGTTCGCGGTGCGCGGCCCGACGCTGTCGCATCGACCGGCGACAAACAAAGGATCGACAAGTGCCGTTGGCAGACAAGGCACGGAAAGAAAATGAAACTTGCATTCTGGAACTCCAGTAGACTCTTGAATTTTGGTGCTTTGATTTCTTGGGGGTTGGATTCTGAGCAAGCCGGAGGCGGTGCGTACCCGAATTCCCGTGTAACCGGTGCCAGGCAGTGGACTGGCATGGCGTCGGAAGTGGAGCAACTCCATTTCGCGGGGATTGCGCAACCTGCCAGTGCTTGCGATTCGCATGCCGCCCCACCG
>RFIQ01000340.1 GCA_003695565.1 Planctomycetota bacterium
AAAACCATTTGCATGGGAATGCTCGGCTATGCGCGGCAAGTGGTGCATGCATTCTATGCGGCTGGACAGCGTTGGGTGGAGGATGACGGCAGCACGTTGGCGGCTGCTGTGGCGTACTACTTGGCCCTGTCCCTGTTTCCATTACTGTTGCTGTTGTCTGCCGGATTTGGGTTGTTCATCAAATACACGCATTTGGGCCAGGACGCACAACAACAGTTGCTGGCCATCGTGGCGGAGCATTGTTCTCCGGCGTTGGAACAGCAGATCCGTCGCGTGCTGATGCACGTGCGGGATCAATCAATCGCCGGCGGCCCCCTGGGCCTGGCCGTAGCGCTCGCCACGGCCATGGGAGTGTTTTACCAGTTCGAACGGGCGTTCGACCGTATCTGGCGCGTCTCCCAGCCAGCGGAGGTCTCATGGGTACAGACGGTCCTGGCGGTGCTCAACCAGCGGTTGGTGGCCTTTCTGTTGATGCTGGGCGTGGGAGCCACCCTGATTGCCATCACGCTGGTCGGCGTGGCTTTGGCGGCCTTGCGCAACTGGATGTCGCACATGCACTTGCCAGGTACGCTGGTCATCGCGCTGCTCGATACGACCGCAACCCTCGGATTGAACGCTCTGGCGTTCGGTGTCCTGTACCGCTGCATGCCGCGGCAGCGCGTCCGATGGAGCGACGCGATGCGCAGCGGGTTGCTGGTAGCGGTGATGTGGGAAGTCGGCCGACAGGTGCTCAGCTCGGTTTTGGTCGGCACCCGCTACGCAACGACCTATGGCGCGATCGGGTCGTTCATCGCGATTCTGTTGTGGTTCTACTGGGGGGTGGCCCTGTTGTTGTTTGGTGCCGAGTACTTGTATGCGTTGTCCCAGCGGCGTCCACCACCTTTGCGCATCGTCGGCGACCTGACCGGCGACCATTCCGGTCCAGCGGCAACGTCGGTTCCTCGTCCTCGCGTCCGCCCTCGCCGCGCCGCCTGACCTACCAAGGCACAACAAACGTCGCCGCCAGCCCCCCCCAGTATGAACGAAAAAGCCCGTCTGAGGTGTAATTCTGTTTCAAGGTGCAATGTTAAGAGTGGCTCTGTGGAAAAGTGTACGTACAAAACGTTGGTGGCGTGCGACCGGGCTAATAAGTGACGTTCCGGCGTGAGTGTTTCTGGCTGCTAATCGCATCGATGGCCCCCCAACACCACTACCCAACGCCCCTTACCAATCCACTAGACGTGGAATGTATACTGCCCCTCCGTCCATAACCGGATAGGTTGAGCTTGACCCCTATCAGGGCGGAGTAGAATCAGGGATATAAACAACTTCGCCAGTTGGAAGTTGGTAAGCGACTCCCAAGCGATACCCATTTCCACTCAATTCTTGATCCGCGATTCGATACCGGTCAATGTGTTGAGCCACATCTGGAGCATTGTCGGGAAACCGATTTACAACGTCTGTAATCGACATGCGCATCAACGACGCACCTCTGAACACACGTCCAACCATGCCGATCAGGAGTGCTACCGAGAATACCATAGCTACATCAAATAAATTCGACACCCCTTCCAATGGATCTTGTTCGTTGCTCGCCAACACGCTTCGATGACGCAACATCGAGTGTCTTCGATTATGGCTCATTGGTATGCCTCACTTGGTAGGAGCATAGCGAGATGGATAGATTTAAGACAAGACCTGACGTCGCAGGTATTCAATATCGGCAAGATCTTGGGCATACCAATGTTTACGAGCAAGCCAAATCGTAAATGCTCCTCCGCCGACCAACAGCCCTAGAACTGTAGTGCCAAATGCGACGACCAATTCTTGTGCAGCAGTGTCAACATTCGCTTCCGAAAAGTGAATTAATGCTGGCCCCATCGGGATCAAGGTTCCCATCAATCCGAGCATCGGTCCGATGCGAACTAAAAAGATCAACCTTGCCAATCGAGCAGACGATTCGATTTCGATATCATCAACGCATTTTTCGATCAGTGGAAATTGATCTTGCCTCAACGCGGCTCGCTGGACGAATTTCAATACAAATCCAGGGTAGACATGCTCAGGATCCATTCCGTCCGGCGTGTCGTATTCTTTAGTGGCCAGCCCTCGCTGATACAAATCCCAATTCTTTTGAACGCGTCGGCGTTCGTTCCATTCGCGAATCGCTCCTCCTAGCTCAAGCAGCATCTGTATTAGCAGCAAGAACAAGCAGAGAACAACGGGTCCGAGCAATGCGGTCGACAACTCGTAAAGCATATCAAACAGGTAGTGCATCATGAACTGCTGCCCCAGCGTCTTGCGTATCCGATGCAGATAAATAGAATGCACAGCAGAAGAACGATTAGTTTCCACGGAAATCCGGATAAGGACACTTCCGTTGACTGCGGCGATGACGTTTCGTCAGCGAGGGGAGTTAACACTTTGCCGTGAACCTTGGTGGATCCGTTTGTTAATGTCGAGATCGCTGCACGTGACCTCGTTTCCGAATCTCCTGCGGAACTTTCTTCATTGTGAGTAATTGGAGATTCTTGAATCGCGCTGTCTGGCGTTTTTGCAGCTACGTCGCGGTTTTCATAATGCCGTTGCAACTGTTCCAATAATTGACTCAAGTGCCGATCATTCGAATCCTCCAAGATCTTTTCTACAAAGGCTTGCAACTTGAAATTGTCGCCGCCTCGAAGTCCTCCACTATCGCCGTGGCGAGCGACCGACTGGGCATATTCCACTGCTATCTCCCGCACAGTTTGTTCGTTAGGCGTCCAGTATCCTTTACGAATCGACTCCAGTAAGATTTCAGTCATCTCCTGATAGGCATATGGATTCTCCCGGTCGAACCATTCACGGATGTTGAGGTTCAGGCTGTCATGCAGGTAGATGTCGAGAATCTCTTCCCAGATGTCATCCGAGACACTGTTTTCCCGCATAATCTTCCAGCCCATCGTGTTGGCGACATGCACAGCAATCTGGTCGGCGCCGGCGTAGCCTTCCTTCATCATCCCCTCGATCCACTTGCGATTGAACAATCGTACGCGATAGTCCTGTCTGAGCGCGTTTTCGGCGGCCACCATCCTCGCCCGGTCGGGGTCGCGGACGTCAGAGAGGTAGAATTCCGGCTCGACTCCGGTCAAAGTCTTAATTGCCAGCGATAGGCTTCCCCCTTTGTACCAGACGTATTTGTTCGACAGCGGGCTTCGGGTGCGGTCGGCCCAGGTCCGGAGGACGACTTCAGCTCCCTGAATCTGTCGGTCAAGTGCTTCCGCTGCCTTGTCACCCCATAGCCCTTCCGTGTAGACGTATTTGGCGTGTTCCAGATAGATGCCAATCAACTCCTCCCGGCTGTCCCAATCGCCAGACTTCTCCACCAGGTAGTAATATCCGGCAGGGCCGCCGATTTGTCCCGGTGGCTGCCCGAAGATGCGAGCGCTTGCCAATTTCGACGCCCGTTCCGGAGGGACGCCTGCCGCCTTCAGCGCCTCCCGGACGCGCACGCTGTTTCGGAAGACCAGATTGCCTTCTTCTTGCACTCCGGCAACTAGACGGACGGCTTTATCCAGCAAGTGGAGTCGAGTCGGAAGCATATCGCGGTAGTAACCAAACGCTGAGATGAACACATCGATACGCGGACGCCCTAACTCTTCCTGCGGGATCAGCTCGACATCTACCACCAGATTCCGCGCATCCCAGACCGGCCGAACGCCCATCAGATACAGGATCTGCGATTCCATCACGCCGTAGTCCTGAAAGGTAGCAAACGAGTTGAGGGTGAAGGCGACCTTGTTGGGGTAACGCCCCTTTTTCTTGTGCTGTTCGGCCAGAAACCGATCGATCAGGTTCACGCCTAGCTCCCACGATGGACGACTCGGGACTTCCTCTGGGTTCATAACGTACATGTTCCTCCCAGTGGGCAACACGGCGGGATTCCGATCGGGGCTGTTTGACGGTCCCGGAGTGATGAACCGCCCGTCAAGAGCCGCCATCAGGTTGTCGAGTTCCTGATGCGTCTGGTTGAATCCTTCGTTCAACTGCATCGCCAGATCGAAGCTCTCCTGCAACGCTTTCGAGATCCCGGACTTCGGAAGTTTCGCCCCGACGGCGACCAGCGCCTCGGCGGGCTCAAACTCACGACGGACGAGGAGGGTCACGACCTCCTCAGCCTTTTTACGCAAGTATTTGTCCCGGTCGCCCGGATTGAGAGCTTCTTCCGGCGGCACGTCGATGACCTCCCCAAGCGCATCGAGAAACGGTTTCCGCAGGCAGGTCACAAGGTACGGAATCAACAGGTCGTCGCGGGGCGGCTCGCCGAAGACATGCAGGCTCGTCGGCGTCGTCTCGTTATGGATGTCGTGGAGGTATTCGATGACACGCATGATTTGCTCCGACGAGAGCGACCGACCGCCGGTAAGGTCAAGGCCAAGGTCTTTGTCGAGGTGAGTTTCCCGGACCTGCGCCGTAATCGAAGCACGGAATTTCTCCTTGAGCGCGCCTGCATCCAACGCGACCCACTTGTCGATGTCGTTGTGGAGGTTCAACAGTTCGTCGGACAGTTCAGCATTGACGCTCGGCGGCACGAGATGGTCGACGAGGACTGCATAGGCGCGCCGTCGGACGGGCGATGATTCGCCGAGATTGTTGACCACCCACGGGTTGATGTTCGGCATCCTGCCCATGATGATGTCGGGCCAATCATCCGGGCCAAGCCCCATCGGGCGCCCCGGCAGGAGAAACTCCGTTCCGTGCGTCCCAAAATGCACGACGGCGTCCGCTTGAAACTCCTCCTGAAGCCAGAAGTAGGTCGCCAGGTAGTTGTGTGGAGGCGGCACGAGGTTGTCATGCACCAACGACGTGTCGTGCGCCTCCCCACGCAACGGCTGCGGCAGGAGAATCACGTTACCCAACTCAATTCGCGGAAGGACGATGAACTTTTCGCCATCCCGCTCCCAAACGAGGAATCTACCGGGCGGCGGCCCCCATCGCTTCTCCAATTCCTGCCGTTGCCTTTCAGGGACTTTCGCTTCATACCATCGACAATAGGTCTCGACCGGAATCAGCACGGCCTCTCCGCTCCGAGCCAGCCGATCGAGCACACCGGGCGCCCAGACCCCAATCTGCCGGCCGCGATCCACCATCCAGTCGATCAGTTCGTCTTCGTCTTCCGGGGTCGGATCGAGGGTGTATCCATCAAGTTTCATGCGTTTAAGGATTTTGACGAGACTCCGCGGCGCGTTCATGAACATGCCGGTTGCGCTGCCGCGCATCAGCTCCGCCTTCCCCATTTCGCGGTCGTAGTAGATGAAGGCAATTCTCTTCTCGGTGTTCTTCTTGCGGGCGAGACGTATCCAGGAGGTCGCTCTGTCCACCAGATGATCGATGCGTTCCGGAATGGGGGTGAACGCCTCGTCGCTCCCACCGCCCACGAGCGTGCCCGCGCCGATTTGCGGCTCAATGGCACCGAGCAGCTCCTGCCCGACAATATGGAACGCCATTTCGTTCGGCGCAAGCCCTGTGAGGCTGTTCCGCCACTGCTCGATCGACTGTACTCGGAAAAAGATCGAGTGGAGATGCGGAGCGCCGAGGTTTTCACGGAAGGCGACACTATCCCGGCTGTGGCAGGTGTGAACGACGGCGTCGGGGTGGTATTCCAGCGCCCTCTGCTCGTAGCCGTCCGCGCCGTACCCCTCCGCCGTGTCGAGAAGCGCTACTGCCAGGATGCGCCGTTTCTCGAACGCCCGGATAATCGCGTCCACCACCTTCGGCTGCTGAAAGACCAGGTGCGTTGTATGGGCGACCACTAGGGCGCGGGGTGCGTTCTCCACATCCCAACCTCGTTGCTTCGCCTCTTTCAGGAAGTCGCCGACCTCCTCGAATCCACCGCCGTCGGGGTGATAGAACGGCTGAAATTGAACATCTTCCGGAGGTTGAATCCGAAGCGGATGCCCCATGTATGTCACCAGCGCGTAGACCAATAGCCTCCGCAGATTCTCTTTGGAGGATCCGTAATAGGCACGCAGTTGAGGATCATGTTCCACTAGCCCTGGCAAATCGCGGAACATTTCTTCATTATACCCAGAGATATCAATGATGCGCAAGCTGGGGTTATCTCTTTTCGCGGCTTGAAAAATCGCCCGATAATTGTCTCGCTGTTCTTGGCGTAGATGCTGAAGGAATACAAGGTCATAATTAGCCAAATTATAATTATTTTCTTCTAGCTTATCATCTTCCAAATACTCCATCTTTACGCCGTATTCGACCTCATATTGTTTGAATGTGTCAAAAACACCGCCATGCAAGCCTATAAACGCCAGGATTTCATGGGTCACCTCGCTATCCGCCGTATTGCCACCATCCTGTTGATTGCTCCGTTCGCCTTGATTCTGTAGGGCGAGCGCGTAGACGTTCCCTGACGTTGTAGTGACCACAATGCACAACAGGATTGACGAAAAAATCAATCGTATCGCCTTCGCAAAACCCAGAAGCCACCGCCTTGGGGCCAACCCTTCTGCAATACGAATCGACAAATCTGAAACTCTCCGTAAGTTTACCGCTTCTTCGAACACGTAGTGTTTGGGCATTATTCGACATCAATTTCTGCGACAAACGAGCTGTATGGGACGGGCCAACGCAAAAACGGCGACTCTCAGAGGCATGCGCCAGCGACAACTAGACACCGTCCAGCACGAAACAAGCGGCTTGCCGCATCTGTGATTTGTCGGCATTGTGCCGATACGCACCAAACCGCGTGACGACGTCCTGCGTTGCTACCTCATCCCCTTCCAATCAGAATTCGCCAACCACTTCACCGCCATTGCGCGTCCCCAAGGCATGGTACACCTGCAGGTTGATGTTTTCGCTTATGAAGTGCACCGATCCATCTGCAAGGATGCTTTGAATACCACCTGTATGTTGACTACGTGCTGCAAAATTGGTACATCCGTGGTGGGGCGACACGCAGTCGAAACGTCGGTCATTGGGTGCTCGATTGGTGCTGAACATGTTGTATTGTGGTGGGCCACCAAGCCAGACGCCTGCTAAATCAGATCGATTGGGCGGAAATACCTGGCATGTTGCGATGTCGTCCGCATTGGCCGCTCTACGGATGAAGATATAGTTGTCGCGGATCGTATTGACATCGAAATCGCCCTTCAAAACCTCTGCGCTGGCAATCGTATTTGATGTTCCGTCGATAATATCGCGAATCTTTGTCCAAGAATCATGGCCAAATACGCCATTGCTCCTGGGCCCTCGCGAGCTGCAAGTTATCCCCTGGTTACCCAGGTAGTTCGTGGGTGCCCAGTCGGGGTCGACTCGCCCGGTGGGGTCGCTGGGGCAAATGAAGACGGGAATATCCACGCTTCCCGCCACCATGAAAGCAGGATTCTCGTTGGCCGACCGACGCAGATCGATTTTGGAAAATTCGATCAAATTGTAGACATTCGATTGCTCCAGATACGGGAGTAAGTAGGTTAGCCAGCTGAATTGATGCCGATATGATGGGCCATCCCATCCGGTCTCCATATGTCCAGCCGGAAACATGCGATGCGCACTATGGTAATTGTGCAACGCTAATCCTAGTTGCTTTAAGTTATTGGCACATTGAATGCGCCGCGCAGCCTCCCGGGCTGCTTGTACAGCGGGAAGCAACAGGCCAACCAGAATGCCGATAATCGCAATGACGACTAATAACTCGACCAACGTAAACCCAGCAGGCCGACTTGCGACTAGTTGGGGTCTCCTCGGCATGGCATCCATTGGGCCTCTTGACCTCTCTCCACAGATCGTGGGCGCTATCCTGTCAGCGAGCATGGACTTCACGATTATCCTTTCATGATTTGCGCGGATCAATTGTATTCAACTGTGAGCACCAGCAGGAATTAATGCGTGGTTCAAGTTGACCACCGGGCCGCATAGTGTTAGAGTCTTCCCGATCCTAAGGCTGCTTCTAGTTTTTTCTTGCATGCATCGCTGCACACGGTGTGTCGGGCTGCTTTGGTGTCAAATAGGTTACCCTCTTGCACCGACTCGATATCTCGACCGCATTGCTCGCAGACGCCGCGATTACCAACCGGTTCTACTGCCTCCGCACGAGGGTAGTTGCGGTCCCAATCGCTTCGACATGCTGTCAAAACCAGAAGACATAAAATTGCAAGAATCACGGCGCTGTTTCGAACAAGCCGTAACCTCAGCCCGTCGTTTGGATACGGTGACATCGCCTTTAACCTATTTGCCAGATGAACGTTCTGTAGGATGCGTCAGTCTTTCGCAACGCTTGCAACCCTACATCGCACTAGCAACTGGTGTGCCGAACCTAGATATCCAGTCGCAGCATGGTTTTTACGTGCGGTCATCCTATGCAGAGAATCTTTGTGATGGATTGCCCGCCATCCTTGGTGGGAATTTCGCCATGGTTGTGTTTGTTAGCACTTGGGAAACAGGTGAGATTGATAGCGGCCGATCTAAACTGATAGCATAATCCGATCGATGCGATACGGTTTGAGGGGCGGGCATAGTAAGTCTGTCTAGTTCGAATGCATGCGGCTCATCTTTGTTCCGGATGCTCGCACGGGAAACTAGCGACATTCCAGGTTGATGTTTGAATGCCGTTAGGGAAGTGATCTAGCGTTGGCGGGCGAGCCGGGGACGATGGTGGACCGCAGTTCCGGGCCTTTCAGGTGCGCGATCGCTCGGGCGCCCGAGGGGATCTGGGCGAAGATGGTCAGCGACGTAAGCGGCTGGTTTTCGGGATGGAAATACGTGCTGCCCTTGGTGTGGAAGAACTTGAGAGGGATCACTACCTCACCTCCGGCCGGGATCGGATCGGGATGGTAGAAATAGTACTGTTCGTTGATCGACAGGTTGACATTTTGCCAGGGTGCATCGGTCGGATTGCGGAGGATAATGCATGGTACCAGCCGCGCGTCGGGAGATGCCTCATTGGGCCAGGCCCGCGGGCCGATCGTCACGTCCACCGTCAGTTTCGGGTCGCGATGATCCGGCGTCGCTACATACAGCAACACCACCAACAGAACCGGCACCAGCGTAACGACCAGCAGCAACCATGTCAGTTGGCGACGGGTAAGCGAACCGGGCACAGGAGTGTTCGAAGCGGTAGTGGACATGGTGGGGTCGAGACCGGAGAAGCGGGGCGGTACGGGCTGGCAACGGGGTGCGGCGGCCCGCAGCGGATTTGGCCGAGCCGTTCAGGCGATCACGTCGCGGATCACCTGACCACCGAACTGCGAGAGCTGCTTGAATCGCCCTGCATGGTAGTAGGTCAACCGATTGTCATCCAGGCCCAGCAGGTGGAGCAGAGTGACGTGCAAATCGCGGATCGGATGCACGCACTCGACAGCCGCGCTGCCCAGTTCATCGGTGGCACCGATCGTGTGTCCGCCGCGGGTGCCTCCGCCGGCCATCCAGACGGTCATGGCGTCGGCATTGTGGTCCCGTCCGTAGGCGATTCCGCCGCGCACGCCGTTGTCGGGACTGCGGCCAAATTCGCCGCACCACACGATCAGGGTTTCGTCCAGCAATCCGCGGTTCTTCAAATCGCGAATCAGCGCGGCGATGGGGCGGTCGACGGCGCGAATCAGTTCGCCATGGGCCTTGGCCAGATAATCGTGGGAATCCCACGTTCCGGCATACACCTGCACGAAGCGCACGCCGTTCTCGACCAATCGTCGCGCCAACAGGCACTTGCGGCCGAAACGCTGCGTGGCAGGGTCGTTCAAACCGTACTCGCGGTGCGTGCGCGCGTCTTCCTGGCTCAGATCCAGCACTTGTTGCACATCCGTTTGCATACGGAAGGCCAGTTCGAAACTCTGCAATCGGGCCTCCAACAACTGCGATGCGGGATGCCCTGCAAGATGGCTGGCGTTCAACCGGCGCAGCAAATCCAAGTTGGCGCGCTGGTGCGCGCGGGAGATACCGGGGGGTGGGGACAGATCGAGAATCGGCGCGCCCTGGGGTCGCAGAGCGGTACCTTGGAATTGGGCGGGCAAAAACCCGCTGCCCCAGTTGGCGGGACCACCTTGCGGATAGGACAGTTCGGGCAGTACGACAAAGCCGGGCAGGTTTTCGTTTTCCGTCCCCAGACCATAATTGACCCAAGCTCCCACGGCGGGGTCGCCGCCGAAGCGATTTCCGCAATTGATGTGGTACAGCGCCGTGGGGTGATTCACCGATTCGGCTTGCAGTCCGCGATAGAAACAGATCTCGTCAGCCACGCTGGGCAAATGTTCCCAGAGGTCGCACATCCAGGCGCCGGACTGACCCACGCGGCGAAACGTGAACGGGCTTTGCACATAGTAGCGCTGACCGCCAGCCATGGCCGACACCTTCTCCCCCGACCGCCGGAATTCCTGCAAGTGCAATTCTCGCAGTTTCGGTTTCGGATCGAACGTATCGATATGGCTGGGGCCTCCCTCCATCGTCAAAAAGATGCACCGCGTGGCGCGCGGCCGATGATGGGGGCCTCCTGCCGGCGCATCGCTGGTTGAGCGAGGCTCCTGCCCGCGGGATTGCCGAGCCAACATCCACTGAAAAGCGACGGCTCCCAAAGACGCGGTCAAGCCATACAAACATTCGCGGCGCAACATGGAATTCACCTGCGGGTCACGGTACATACACGAACTCATTGCTGGACAACAACACCAGGCACACATCTGCCAACCCCCGCCACCGCGGATCGGTCTGAGACAACCGGAGGTCGGGTACGTAATCTCGATTCCTTTCCAAAGGCTCGGTAAACGCGAATTGCTCGCCCGTGTTTTCATCGACGAACATCCGAGTCACCTCGGCAGGTGGGATCGTATCGGACAGCTCGATCCGTCGATGCCGCTCCGTCATGGCGCGCCAGTGAGCCAGGCACTCCTGCCGCTCCGCGTCGCTAGCGGGCCGACCCAAGGCCCACTGAAAAGCCCGGTCGATGATCGCTGCATCCACCTCCTGGGGCTCCCTGTCGGATGCCGGATCCGGACCAGCCACTTCCCGCATCAGGTGCCGAGCCATGGCGGCGGCGCGGTTGTACGAATAGGGGCTGTTCAGCAGCGTCAACGCCTGGGGGGCGACGGTCGAACTGTCCCGCATTTCGCAGGGGCGGTCGGGCGGCGGTTGATTGAACACCTCCAACATCGGATCGGGCAAACCGCGCAGACGCAGGGCATACAGGCTGCGACGATTGCGATCGGCCGGCAGAGGCGATGGCTGGTACACCGGTGCATAGGTTCCCATGATTTGACGCGGTTGCGCGGCGACTTCCAAATTGATGTCCGGACATACCGGCACGCCCCCGATCTCACGATTCAACAGACCGCTGACCGTCAGAATCGAATCATGCAGTTCCTCGGCCTCCATGCGGCGGATCGTCCGCCGAGCCCAACTGGTTGCCAGTGGATCCTTTTCCGCCAGCTCCCGTTCGCGCAACGAATCGGAATCGGGGTAACGATGAGCGCGGCAGTACGTGTCGCTGGTCAGGATCAACCGGTGAATGTGTTTGGCGCTCCAGCCGGAGCGCACCAGTTCCACGGCCAGGTACTCGAGCAATTGGGGGTGAGTGGGACGCGCCGCAGCCGTACCGAAATTGTTGGCCGTGGCCACGATGCCGCGTCCAAAATGATGTTGCCACAGACGATTGACCAGCACCCGAGGCGTGATCGGATTGCGAGTGGGGTCGGTCAGCCAGCGTGCGAACTCGGCGCGCCGCCCGGCGACCTGGCTGGTGATGCTACTGCGGGCGGCCACGTCGCGCGGCGAGAGGATGCCGGTCACCACCGACAGCACACCGGGAGTCACAGGCAGCGTTGGGGAAAACGGATCGCCGCCGGCCAGGATGGCGGTGTGCTCGACCGTCCCGCTGGCAGCCAGGTCCTGGGGAATCAACAGGCGCGATTGGACGCTTCGCCGCTGTGGAGTGGGCCCGCTGTAGACGCTCAACGCAATCGGCGCGTAGCGATCCAGCTCCCATCGATGTCGATGCAGGTATTTGTTCGCGATGCGCTGGATCCCCAAGTCCTCAGCCGTGAACCCCACGTGTCGCGGCGCGATCTCCGATTCCGGCACGCCCTCCTTCAACTTTTGGGACCGCGGAGCATACGGCAGATTCCGTTGCGCGTACCAGGCTCGTTCGGCCCGCTCTTGTTTCTCGTCCAACCGCCGCAATACGTCCTGGAAGAACGCAATCCGCTCGCGCAAGTACTTGCGGGGTGCGTCGAACCCCTGACGATTCTCGTCGGGCAACCACGGTACATCTGGTTCAGCGAATTGGGTGGTGGCAAAGACGGCTTGAATGCGGTAGTAGTCGCGGGTGGGGATGGGGTCGAACTTGTGGTCGTGGCAGCGCGCGCATTGCAGTGGGTGGGCCAAAAACGCCTGGCCGATCATGTCCGTTACATCGTCCAGGAATTGTTGTCGCGTCACCCGGTCGACGCTCATCGCCGTTTGTTCCCAAGGTCCCATCCGCAGCA
>RFIQ01000341.1 GCA_003695565.1 Planctomycetota bacterium
GGTCAGTAGCGTTCGCTCGACCGGATAAGGGGCGTGGCCGGTCAGGATCGTGTTTTCAATGTGATGCGTCAAAGGGTTGAAGAAGTCGGCGGTGGTTGCATTGCGGCCCGGCATGGGCAACATCATCTGGCACCCGACCAGTCGGCCGTCAGCCAATCGACCGGCATAATTGAAATCGCGGATCCCAGTCAGGAAGATCGAGGTGCGAAAACCGTCCGCGTGTTCGATGAAGTAGGCGACGATCGACGGCAGGGCGGATTGTGCCCAGTCAAACGTGACCGGCGCCGTGGGATAACCGGTGTCGACCGGCAGGCTGTGGCTGCGGGTGAGCGCAGCGGTGAACAGCGCACGCGTCTCCGGACGTTTCTCCAATTCCGCATATGCCTCGGCATCCCGCACGGCTCGCACGGTGCGCAACCCCGTTTCGCCGCCACGGCGTCGTTCGCTCATGCACTGGGCCGTTTCCAGGGCATGAAAGTCATAACTGTCGACACCCCCATAGGCCACGCAAACGCTTTCCCGCAAGTCGGCTTGCCAGGGCACTTCGAAACCCGGCAACCTCCACGTCACCGGCAGAGACGATCCGGCCAGGAAAGCGAATTCCAACCGCCGGGCATCGGCCACCATCTCGGCACACTGATCCCATTCGGTGCTCAGGTGCTTATCGTTGAAGACAGGGACGCTGCGCCCGCTGTCTTCGAACACGTTTACAATGCGTTTAAACCAAGCGTAGCGCGGATACAGGGTCTGCCCCTTGGCATTGCGTGGGTATTGGCCGTGTTCACCGATCAGCACGACACCATCGACGGCCAATTGCTGGCCTCCCAACGTCAGGGCTTCCTCGACCGAAGGGAACAGTTTCAGCCCATATTTCTCGATGCGCCGGCGGCCGATGTCGCGATCAGGGAACTGATCGATGTAAACCCCGGCGACCTCGACTCGGGGTTGCCGCCAGCGACCGTCCCAAGCATAGCCCTGCACCAGCCGATCCAGGAAATGCTGCGCGTGCGAGTGTTCGAAAACGGTGGTGCCTAGAAACGCGATTTTCTTGCGTTGATGAACTCCCTCAGCCCGCCTTGGCGTCAACCAGGGTAAGGTGCCCGCAGCCAGACCGCATGTGAAATGACGTCGATTCAACATGGTGTAATTCTCCTGACAGGTCATTCAGTTCACTCGTTAACCAGCCCAACTGTGCCCATCCCAGGCCACCATGCGGTCGATCAGGGAGACCAGTCCCTGGTGGAACAGCCCCAGCAGCGCCTGCCCCTTTTCAGCGCTGGCGGCACTCGGCGCTCCCAGGTAACCGGCCGATGAACGCTGGCGAGTGGTCCAAGCTCGATTGGCCGGCTTGAATCCATCGCCGGTAGCTACATCGGGCAACTCCTTGTGCGCCCCGACCAGATGAGGGGCCAGGTGCAGCATCATCGATGTCTCCCACTCGCAGGCGTGCCCCATGTCGGATTGGTGAAGTCCCTGGATCACTTCAGCCGGCGGCTGCGGGGCCAGCGTCCAATAGGTGGCGGTGAGCAGGAGCAGGTCGTCTCGCTGGCGGTGCGTTTGCCGCACTTGAAACATCGCCTGCCGGGCCGGGATATCGTTGCCGCCGTGCCCGTTGAGCAATAAGATACGTCGAAACCCATGGGCCAGCACGGTATCGACCAGCCCCTGCAGCATGGCAACATAGATGCCTGGCGGCGCGGACAACGTGCCGGGGAAATCGAGGTGGTGATGGGAGTTGCCCCACCACTGGACCGGCGCGATCAAGGTGCGGTCGTCGACCTCGGCGTGCGCCGATTGCAGCAATCCGGTTAACAGGCACGTATCGGTTACCAGCGGCAAGTGTGGTCCATGTTGTTCGATGGCCGCGATCGGTAACACCACCACGGTGTCTTGGGACAGGGCATCGATTTGAGGAGCAGTCAGATCGGCCAACCACATGGTGCGTTCGCTGGTTCGAGACGATGGCGGGAGAGGCGATGAGCATTGATCGGCCGGCTGACGACGGGATGAGCGCCGTAGCAGACCCAGGGGCGGGGCACTTGAATATATCACTTTCTCGGCTTGCGGGCGCAGTGCGACGACCCTCATTGAATTTTCAAAAAAATTTCCGTTGGGTTAACCAAAATCTCCGGCCCCCTGCATCTACCCTGATAGAGTGTCGATCTGCAGCCCGCTCGACTGGACTGCGTCGACGCGAGCGAGCTGTCCATTCCAACAACCGGGGCCGGCAGGTGGTGCCGCGAGGAATGGTATTCGGGGCTCGGGACCTCGCAGGTTGCTTCTCTTTTTCTTGATGCTCGTCCATGGCCGCCAATGATTCATTCGTCGAACGCCTTCGCCAGTGCGCGGAGGAAATGCCGACCGATGGTATGGCCGCGTTTTCGGCGTTCTACGACCTGGTGGCACATCGTTTGTTCCGATTCGCGGCGGTCATTACATCCAATCCGCACGATGCGGAAGACGCGGTTCAGCAGACGATGGTGCGAGTGATGGACCGGCCGGATCTGCTGGCCAGTGCACAATATCCCTGGGCGTACCTGCTGACGATCGTCCGCAACGAAGCATTGGGCATTTTGCGGCGGAGGAAGCACGAGGTGCGTGCCGATATTGCCGAGTTCTCGACGTATTGCCCTGTCGACGAATTGGAACGGGAGGAGCAGCGGCGAGCGGTGTGGCGCGCGTTGCGGCAATTGCCACCGGCGCAATCGGAGGTCGTGCTGTTGAAGGTATGGGAGCAGTTGACGTTCGCTGAGATCGCTCAGGTCCTGTCGGTCCATCCGGACGCGGTCGCCAGTCGCTACCGGTATGCCCTGGCGCGTCTGTCGCGTTTCTTGGGGCCGCGGACAGAGGGGGTA
>RFIQ01000342.1 GCA_003695565.1 Planctomycetota bacterium
CGACAATTTGATGCGATGTTCCCACGTTCCCGCCGGCGTTTGGATGGCGCCCAGTTTGTAAACGCCCCCGAGAGCCGGTTGGTCATAGGCCGTCGCCAACCGCGTCCCCACGCCCCACACTGTTATCGGCGAAGCCTGTTGTTTCAACGCTGCGATGGCATACTCATCCAATTCGTTGGACGCCACGATTACGGCGTCTTCAAAACCCGCCGCATCCAGGATCCGGCGTGCCTCGATGCTTAGGTAAGCCAGGTCGCCCGAATCCAAGCGAATTCCCACCATACGATGCCCCTGCTCGCGCAGCCATCGGCCGACTTCACAGGCGCGCCGCACCCCTTCCAAGGTATCGTAGGTATCGACCAGGAACACGCAATTGTTGGGCAAGGCTTGGGCGTAGGCCATGAATGCATCCAGTTCCGAATCGTGGGCCATGACCCAACTGTGCGCATGAGTACCTTTGACGGGGATGCCGTAGTGCATGCCGGCCAGTACATTGCTCGTTGCGTCGCATCCACCAACATACGCAGCGCGGCTGGCCGTAACGCCGCCATCCGGGCCCTGCGCCCGCCGCAGACCGAATTCCAAAATCACGTCCTGGCCAGCCACTTCGCGAATTCGCGCTGCTTTGGTGGCCACTAGAGTGGGAAAATTCAAGAGATTCAACAGGGCCGTTTCCAAGAGCTGACACTGCAGGATCGGACCTTGAACTCGCACCAACGGCTCGAGCGGAAAGACGACAGTTCCCTCTGCCACGGCATCCACGTCGCAGCTCAACCGCAACTCGCGAAGGTATTCCAGAAAGGGTTCACGGAACAATGGGCGACCGTCATTGCCGGTTAATCGAGCCAGGTAGTCGAGTTCAGCGGACCGAAACCGGAAATTCTCCGCCCAGTCCATGGCAGGGGCCAGCCCGGCCGCCACGGCATAGCCTCCACGAAAAGGCAGCCGCCGAAAGAACTGATGAAACACCGCCGGGCGTTCCGCGATCCCTTCCTGCCAATATGCGTAGGCCATGGTCAACTGGTACAAATCGGTCAACAGCGGCGTACCGGATTCTGCCAGCATTTGCATATGGTTTCTCCATGGTTTTCCCCGCGTCGGGGAACGGCGCAGGCCGATCAAGACCCTTCCATCCCTCGCATGCGGTCCGTCCAGCAGCGCTCCATGCAGCCGACGTTCAGCCAGCGTTTTGTTCCTCGCGGGCGCAACACCGAACGCGAGATGCGGGACGCGGCATGCACTATTGGTATACTCATCGGTACCCACCGTACAAGCTGGTTGGGCCAAGCGCAACGATGATTCTCGCGTACGAGTAGAAGACAGTTGAACGAGCATTCGATGCCGGAACCTGTGGATCCAACCGCCGACGCGTCCTTTGCCATCCTGGAGATGGTATTGGATGCAGCGCGCGCGCTGGTGCCCAGCGACACTGCGGAAGCCTTGGTCCAATTGGTTCCACGGGTCGAACCGTCTTCTCAACGGTTGATCGCCGCCGAGTTGATCAAATTCGATCTGCACGCGGCGGTTCGGCAGGGCGCTGCGCGCAGGCTGGAGTTCTACTGGCCCGCTTTCGCACCCTACTTGCCGGCCGATCAGATTCCGTACGATTTGCTGATAACCGAGCACGAATTGCGGCGATCGGCGGGAGAGGAAGTGGATTGGGCGGAGTACCGGAGCCGTTTCCCCGACGTGGCGGGGTTGACCGCCGAACTGAAAGGCCAGCCTCACGGTCAAGCGTTGGAGTCGGATGGCGGGCCCAGATTGACCGTCGGCGAACAGATCGACGACTTCCTGTTACTGAAACTGCTGGGGCAAGGGGCGTTTGCCCGCGTATACCTGGCTCGACAACTGACCATGCAACGGCTGGTTGCGCTGAAAGTCTCGCAGCGGGGTAGCGTGGAACCCCAGGCGCTGTCTCGCTTGGACCATCCCAACATCGTGCGCGTCTTCGATCAACGCATCCACTCCACTCCCCCGCTGTACTTGCTTTACATGGAGTTTGTACCGGGTGGGACGCTCGCGCGATGCTTGCAGGCGTTGCGGCAACACCCGCGGTCCCTGTGGAGCGGAGCGCATTTGTTGCGGTCGATCGACCAGTGCTTGTTGGAGGCGCAACAGGCGGTCCCTGAATACTCGTCGATGCGTTCTGTGGTCCAGGATCTACCCTGGCCAGAAACGGTGGCCTGGATCGGGATCCAATTAGCCGAAGCACTCGATTATGCGCATCGGCAAGGTGTCCTGCACCGCGACGTCAAACCGGCCAATGTTTTATTGTCCTCGGAAGGTGCGCCCAAACTGGTGGACTTCAACGTCAGCTCACGGTCGACAGAGGGAGAGGAAGCGACCTATTTCGGCGGCTCCTTGGCGTATGCCTCCCCGGAACAGCTCAACCTGGCACTGGATCCCCTGGCCGACACCAGTTCGTCATCCCACTCGGCCGGTGGCCGGTTGGGCCCCACATCGGATTTGTTCTCGTTGGGAGTGTTGCTTTGGGAATTATGGCAGGGAGAGCGTCCCTGGCAGGTGCGTTCGATCCCACAGGATTGGTCGCAGGCGGTCCGCGTTCAACTCCAAAGTCGCCGGCAACCCCTGGTACCACGGTACCCGGCTGAAGCCGCGTCCGAGCACGCGTTGGAAAAGGCGCTCCAGTACTTGTTGCAGTTCGATCCCGAGCGCCGCCCTCAGTCCGGAGGAGAGGCCGCAGCGCGGCTGCGACTGGCTTTCCATCCCGAACTCGCGCGGCGGTTCTCGCCATCCCGCACCAGCATCGGCGGACGGGTGTTGCATTGGCCCGTCTGGATCGTGGCGGCCATCTTCATCTTTCTCCCCAATGTTATCGCGTCGCGTTTCAACTATGTGTACAACGAACAACGAATCGCAAACGAATACTGTCGTCCCGTCAGCGACCGGGCTCCAGGCACAGCATCCCAACGGGATCTTCCTGGTGGCCCCATCCACCCGACAGAGCGAACCAGCAGTAACGTGACATCGCCGCCAACAACTGGCACCAACCCGCCCTACGATCCAGCCGCGGATCAGGGGGCGGGCCAGTGGGCAAAGACGTGTCCCATGCTGGAGTTCTTTTATCCTCTGGCCAGATGCGTCAACTGGATCGTGTTTCCCGTGGGAATCGCGCTGTTTTTCTGGGTGATCCTCCCATTGGAATCGGCGGTTAGCATGGGTCGCCGCGGTCAGCGTGCACCGCCGCAGCGCATCGACGGTTTGTGGAACGTCGGCATTCGGTCTGCAGCCCTGTGCGCCGTGCTATGGACCATTTCCGGGGCCGTGTTCGCCGGGGCCATGGCCTGGCGGTTTCCCGGCCAGTTCGGCTGGGCCGACGCCTTTCACTTTTTCATCTCCTTGTGTCTGTGCGGCGGCGTCGCTTCGGTGTATTCCTACTTCGGCATGTCCGTCTACAGCTTGCTTGTCTGTTACCCGGTGGTCGTCCAGCCCACGATGCAAGACGACGCATTCGATGCCAGGTGCGCCCAACAACGTCACAGAAACCTGTTATTCCTGGTGGCCGCGGCCATCATCCCCTTGGCAGCGATCGGTATGCTGATGTTCCGCCAAACGTCGGATGTACAAAGCATCAAGTCGTTGGTCTTGCTGGGCGTGATGGTAACGGGCGCTGGTTTGACCGTGGCATTCACCGCGTACCAGAAACTGAATCGCGTGCTTTACGATTACGCGCTGGTGCTCGGCTCCTCGGCCCCCGAGGTGGCGTCCAGCCATCGCCCGAGGCAGCCCCTGCCTCTCCCACCTGGCTGACCCCAAGCTCTTTGCACTCCATTTCAACCAACAATGAATCGCGATGATGACTCGAGCACTGACGAAATATCGAAACGGAAATCCGCGACCATCCACCCTGCCGCGTCGAATCGGTAGGCTCTTGGCAGTCGTGGCAATCTGCGGCGTGGGGCTCGGCGGACGACCGGCCAGGGCGCAGACACGCGCCGAGCATTTGCCGGGCACGGATCCACTGGACATGCAAGGGGACGTTGCGTCCCAAATGCTCGACGGGATCCATCGGTTTCTGGACCGGCAAACGAGCCTGGCTCCAGTTGTTCGCGATGCCTGGTGGTCGGACGCTGACGGCGACCTGTCATCGCCGGATGACCGGGCATCGCGGGATGCTGTCAAGCGGGACTTCGAATTCCCCCCCTCGGCGGACAAGATCGAGTCGGCTCGTGAACAGTTGAAACGGCGCATTGGATTGCGGGACGCGCGCGTCCGCCCTGCTGGAATGCAGGTAATCGCTGGCCTCGATGCCCCCCTGGCCATCGCCGAGAGTGCTAATTGCGAAGTCCTGGAAGTCCGCTGGCCGGTCCTGCCGAGCGTCGATGGTGTGGGGTTGCTAGTTCGTCCCAGAAAATCACCGCCACGTTTTTGCGCTGTGATGATCCCGGATGCGACTCAGACGCCAGAACAACTGGTGGGACTGACCCCGACCGGAGGACCGACGCAGGACTGGGCAAGACGAGTAGTCGATGCGGGTGGAATCGTAATCGCTCCAACGATCCTCAGCCGCCGCATGGAGTGGCGCGGCACCGCGACAGTGCCTCGGCGAATCGAGCTATCCAATCGCGAATTCGTGTACCGCAGTGCCTACGAACTCGGACGCCACCCCCTGGGCTATGAGGTCCAGGATGCACTGCAGTGCGTCGACTGGTTTTCCACCCAGCATTCTGATCTACCAATTGTTATGATCGGATATGGGGACGGAGGATTGGTGGCGCTGGTCGCGGCGGCACTGGACGATCGCATCGATGCGACTTTGGTGGGCGGGTGCTGGGGCCCGCGGGAAGCGACGTGGCAGGAGCCGATCGATCGCAACCTGTTCGGGTTTCTCAACTACTTCGGTTGTGCGGAACTAGCCGCCATGCTGTCCGGGCGTCCCCTGGTCGTTTCGCCGCTACCTGGCCCTCACGTCGAGCTGAGCGGTGGCAAGGGCGCCCCCGGGCGATTGCAACCGATCAGCCCTGCCGACTACGGGCGCGAACTTCAGCGATTGATGCGGTGGACCGGCGCATCGGATGCCGCCCGCGAGGCCGTGCAAGCCTGCCTCGCCGGATCACCTGACGACCAGCCACCGGCACCCGACACAGCGCCGCCCATGCCCGCAGTGGTGGTTTCACTTGAGGGGATCCAGTTGACAACCGAATTGACGGGGGACAGCGAGCGGCCCGCCGCATGGTTGGCGACTCTATTGCGTGACGCGCCCCCTTCATCGTCGCTGCCCACGAACTACCGCATCCTGCGGGCGACCGATCCCGTCGCCCGCGAGGAGCAGCGGATCGAACAATTGCGGCGATTTCATGAGTGGGTACTGGGCGGTGCGTCGCAGGTTCGAGAACAGTGGCATGCGCGAAGCGACACCTCTTCGCTCGAACGCTACGCGGCGACGATCGAACCGTACCGCGATTACTTTGCACGCGAAGTCATTGGTCGTTTCGACCTGCCATTGGAACAACCACGCCCCAGGTCCCGCCGCACTTGGGAAAGCGACGACTGGGTCGGCTATGAAGTGCTGTTGGACGTCTGGCCCGATGTGTTCGCATATGGAGCCTTGTTGCTGCCCAAAGACCTGGCTCCGGGCGAGCGACGGCCAGTGGTCGTGTGCCAGCATGGGTTGGAGGGCCGGCCGACCGACACGTTTCTGGGAGATCACCGCGCGTACCACGATTTCGCTGCCCGCCTGTGCGCCCGCGGATACGTCGTTTTCGCCCCGCAGAATATCTATTTGCTGGGTGACCGCTTCCGCTCGATCCAACGCAAAGCGAACCCGCTGGGCAAGTCATTGTTCTCGGTCATGGTAGCGCAGCACCAGCAGATCGTCGACTGGCTGCAAACCCAACCCTTCGTCGCGCCGGATCGCATCGGGTTCTATGGGCTCAGCTATGGAGGCAAGTCGGCCATGCGCATTCCGGCCCTGGTGCCAGACTATTGCTTGTCGATCTGTTCGGCCGACTTCAATGAATGGATCGTCAAGAATGCCAGCACGCGGGAAGACTTCAGTTACGTATGGACCGGTGAATACGAAATCTTCGAATTCGATCTTGGCAATACATTCAACTACGCCGAAATGGCGGGGCTGATCTGCCCGCGACCATTCATGGTGGAGCGCGGACATTTCGATGGCGTCGGACGCGACCACTGGGTGGCCCATGAATATGCCAAAGTCCGGCATCTGTACCAGGCTCGGCTGGGAATCGGCCAGCGAACTCGAATCGAATGGTTCGTGGGCCCACACACGATCCACGGCCAAGGCACGTTTGAATTCTTGGACCGATTTCTGCATCCCTGACGCGGCACCGGGCTGGAACATCGCCTGC
>RFIQ01000343.1 GCA_003695565.1 Planctomycetota bacterium
TCAGTCAGCCATTTTCCGTGCGGATGTGCCCCCGGGAGAGTACGAAGTACGGATGGCCTACTCGGCGCATACCAACCGTGCCCGCAACGTGGCTGTACGCATCCGCCATGCCAAGGGAGAAGCGACCGTGTTGGTCGATCAACGACAATGGAGCACTCCGGATTCGGCACCGTGGCAGAGTCTGGGTACTTACGAGTTTGCCGGTCCCTCCGAGGTCGTGCTCGACGCCCAGCATGCGTCCGGTTACGTCATCGCCGATGCGGTTCAATGGTTGCCCATCGCAAAAGACTAAGGACAGACCTTTTGACGCTGAACAGGTGCGGCCGTGGCATCTTGTGTATGCGTCAGTGCATTTCTTGGCCTTTTCACCCTTCGTTCGCAAGAGAGTCGTTAACATGGTGTCCCAGTTCCTGAACACTTCCGTTAACCTACGTGCTGGCCGCATCCCCGCATGGGTATGGTCTTTTTGCGTCGGAATGCTGCTGGCCGTGCAGTGCCCGATGCATCGAGCCGAGGCGGGCCGACCCAACATCCTGGTAGCGATTTCCGACGACCAATCGTATCCCCATGCATCGGCATATGGGCAACCGGTCATCGCTACCCCAGCTTTCGATTCGGTGGCTCGACGAGGCGTCCTGTTCCACCGCGCGTTTACTCCGGCGCCGGGATGCAGCCCCATGCGAGCTGCCTTTCTGACCGGACGCTACATTTGGGAAATCCGCGAAGCGGGTACGCATGCTAGCCATTTTCCGCGCGATTTGATCACCTTCCCCTATCGCTTGGAGGAACATGGCTACCGCATCGGGTACACCGGCAAACCGTGGGGGCCGGGCAACTATCGGGTATCGGGATGGGCGCAGAATCCGGCTGGGCCCGCCTTCAATGCGCACAAGACAAAGAGTCCCGCTGGAGTTTCGTCCACGGATTATGCTCGTAATTTCGAAGCGTTCCTCGACTCGACTCCAGCCGACAAACCGTTCTGTTTCTGGTATGGCGGCCACGAACCGCACCGCCCCTTCGGCAAAGGATTGGGAGTCGAATCGGGGATGGATGCGGCCCAGGTCGAGGTGCCAACGTTCCTGCCCGACAGCTCCGTTGTGCGCAACGATTTGTGCGACTACTTCTTCGAAATCCAGTGGTTCGATCGCCATTTGGAGCAAATGTTGCAAACCCTGCAACGCCGTGGCTTGCTCGATAACACCCTGGTGATCGTCACCAGCGACAACGGCATGTCGTTTCCTCGCGCCAAAGCCAATCTGTACGAATACGGGATCCACATGCCACTGGCAGTTGCCTGGCCGGCCGCGATCCAGGGTGGCCGCGAATCCCACGATTTGGTGAATCTAATCGACTTGACAGCCACGATTTATGAAGCGGCGGAAGTGCCACCGCCGGAGTTGAGTGGGCACTCGATCCTGGACATCCTGCGCGGCGAACCGACCGTCTCGCGCGCGGCGGTGTTCAGCGGTCGAGAACGCCACTCGTCGTCGCGTTGGAATTCGCTGGGCTATCCCTGCCGCTGTGTACGTACCTCGGATTACCTCTACATCCGCAACTACGCTCCGGAGCGTTATCCGGCCGGGGCTCCGCAAAAATACGCCCGGGTTCTGTACGACCAGGCGGGCGATGTGGTTGAGGCAGAACTCGGTCCGCCGCAAGGCGGGTACCACGACATCGATGCGTGCCCGACGTTGGACTTCATGATCGCGCACCGGGACGATCCCCAGGTCAGGCATTTGTTCGAGCTGGCCGTCGGAAAACGGCCGCCGGAGGAATTGTATCTTGTTGCCGACGATCCCGGCTGCTTGCACAACCTGGTGGGCTCTGCAGAGCATCAATCGGTGTTGCAGCAACACCGTGCCTTGCTGCGAGAAAAACTGATAGAAACGCAGGACTTGCGCGAACTGGATTTCGCGGCATCCCACGTCTGGGAAACCTATCCGCGCTACAGCTCTCTACGCTGGTTTCCGCGTCCCGAATGGGCCGATCGCATCCAGTTGCCTGTGCAGCCCTGGTTGGAGCAGCGTCGGCCAAGAAAATAATCATGCGGTGCTGTTGCCCCCAGCACGCCACCGCACGAGGAGAGATTTCCAGCCGACGAGATAGAGTGTTGCGTCACAGTCGGGTGGGGGGCCCAGGCGACTGGCGCAGGCACCAACAACCACGCACACGCCGATTCCCATGGCAGGGTACAGGTAGCCGTTCAGGTTCGTGAACAAGGCTGCGACCAGCATGGCGACCAGTCCGCTGGCCGCGCCACACCAGGCCCCCAGGCTGTTGGCCCTGGGGAAGAACGCTCCCAACAGAAACAGCCCACCCAGGACGCCCATGAACAGCCCCACGACCTTGAGGAACTGATCGAACAAGGAGCGTATATCGGGGTCGACAAACAACAGAGCCACCAGAGTCCCAGCGGCGCCCAACAGCGCGGTGAGCACTTGGGCGATGCGCAACAATCCGTGCTCCGTCGAATCGTTCCACGCCGGGCGTATCCAATCGGTCACCAGAGTGGTGGCAACCGAATTCATGCTGGTCGAAACGGTCGATTGCGCGGCCGCGAAGATAGCCGCCACGATCAGCCCCGCCACGCCAACTGGCAACTCCCGGCTGATGAACAGCGGGAACACCTGATCGGTGGTAATCGTTGGATCCAATCGCTCGGGGTGAGCCCGGTAGAACAGGAACAAACACGTACCCAGTCCAAAGAAGATAATCGTAGCGGGAATCGACAACAGGGCGTTGGTCCAGATCGCCCGCGCCGCCAGGGACTCGGAGGGAGTCGTCATGTAGCGCTGCACCACCGCCTGGTCGGCTGTGTAAGAGGAAACGTTCTGGCCGATCCCTCCCAGAACGACTACCCACAGGGCGACTTGTGTATCGGTGGGACTGAGGTGCCAGTTGACCAAATTCAGTTTGTCATAGGCCACGGCCTCCTGCCAGGCAGCCCCCAATCCTTGATCCCACGCTGCCAACATCCAACCACCCGCCAACAGAGCCCCGCCCAACAGAACAACCGTCTGCATCGTGTCGGTCCAGATGACCGCGGATACCCCTCCGATCGAACAGTAGACAACGCTAAGAAACCCCATCAAACACACGCTTTGAGAGGGCGTGAGCGGCGTGGCAACCGCCAGCGCCAAAGCCGTCAACGACATCACGATGGCCATGCGGAAGACATGAAACATCGAGAACAATGCACTGCATGACAATCGTATGCCCCGCGAAAACCGTTTCTCGAAGTACTCGTAGGCGCTGGTCGCGTCGATTCCACGATAAAATGGCAGCGCCACGTACACCGCTACAACAGCGACGACGGGAATCAATAGATTACCTACCGCGTATACCCAATCTTGTGCAAACGCTTTACTGGGTATTCCAGTAAAGGTCAACGAACTCAACATCGTGGCGAAAATGCTGCATCCCGCAGCCCACCATGGAATCCCTCCAGCGGCCCGGAAGTAGTCTTCGGTGGTGCTTGTACGCCGGGCGAAGTAGATTCCGATTACGATGAGACTGGCCAAATACACGGCCAGTACGATATAGTCCGTCCAGCCGAACAGACCCGACGAAGGCGGCAGGGTGATGCTCCACACCGCACTGGTCCGCACACGTGGCCGAATTTCTCCGGTTGGCAGCACGATGCGGTCCCGCCAAACGACTGCCGTGGTGGTCACCTGGTTTTGCGGCGTAGCACCAGCGGACACCCACCGGTCGGTGATCGTATGGTAGGCCCATGATCGCCGAGCAAATCCCGGGTGGCGGTCGCGCAGCTCCTCGGCTCGACCAAACAGCCGTCCATCATCGCCGCTGAGGATAAACAGGTGGCTTTGCCCAAATCCCACTGCAGCTCCCGCCGAGAGTGGACTCGGCAAGTCGGCGCAACGCCGCCATGCATTGCGTCGCGGATGGAACTGCCACACGTCGGAAAGAAACTCGATGCCGCCATCCCTTTCTCGTCGTCCGCCCATCACGTAGATACATGGATCGAACCCGTTGTTCTGGGCAGCAGCCATGGCAAACGCCCTCGCGCCGCCAGGGATGGGAGGCAGCGTTTCCCAATGCCTCGGTGCTAGCGACAGGTCGAGTCGGTAGACGGTGTCGCTGGCCGTCACCAGCTCCGCACCGCTTTGCCCTCCGACGAAGTAGACCGCATTGCCGATGGCCGCAACCGCCGCATGCGCCCGCGGAGCAGGCAGGTCGGGAAGTGGCTCCCAAACGACCTTCCCGGCCGCCGCGTCCCACCGCATCAGGAAACAATCTGAGAACACGGTCTCACCGTGATTGCCGCCAGCGCATACGATTCCTTGCGGCGTGGTGGCACTTCCTCCGTACGCGGCCGGGCGTGGCAAACTTCCAGCCTCCACCCAATTCAATCGCTCGCCATCGGCCAACAGGGCATAGATTTCGTCATGCCACGCTTTTTCATTCTCCCACACTGGAGGTGGAAAGTTCGCGCCACCAGCCACGATCAGCGCTCCACCGTGGGTTCCAACAAACGGGCCGGCCACGCCAACCGGGTCGGGCAGATCGGGCAAGGCCTGCCACTCCAGCCGCAATCCCATGGTGTTCGTGGTCGCCGAACTCTCGGCCGTTCGCGCTGACGACTGTCTGCTGGATCCTGGCGGTGCTGCAGATCGAGGCTGCTGAAGCTCCCTATCGCCCTGCTGTCCGCAGCACGTGGTTCCGCTTACCAAGACCAACATACACGTTACCAACGCCGCCGGAGCGGAGATGCGTCGGCCCAACCAGCGGTTCTCATGCATGCATTCATTCCTCGCGGCCAGAAAAGGCCCATAGTAGCAATTGCCCCCAGGATCGTCCATTCGCGGCGTGTGGCCGTGGAAACGGGTTCCCGGTCCGCAGATCATCTCGCTCCAACGTCGCGCATGAGCGGAGTCCTGCATAGACTAGGAAAGATGCGCAGAAGCTCCGCAACTCATGCAACCGATTCAAGCCCCACGTTCGTTACGTCGATAAAAGTGGAGGCACTGTGGTCTCGCGATTCCATGGTTTGCGACTGTCCGCAGCGTGGTGAAATTTTTCCGCCCACGGCGATTGCGCGGCGTCAACCATGGGGCGGCGGCGTTCATTGACGTGCAACTTTCACTAGTATTAGGTATCACGATGACGCAGCGTGAGACGCGGTCGGGGAGCTGGCCACGGGCGATGGCTTTGCTAGCGGGGGCAACCGTCTGCAATGGCTGTGCCCTGCAATATGCTCGCCAGACCAGGTTTCCTTCTGCTGGCTCCGAGGGGCATAGGGTGGCTCAGACGGCCTCCAAGCAGCCGGTGCACGCGAATCAAGAAACCTATTCGTCCCAGGGATCGCTCGCGCACCGCTTGCACGATACCAAATCCTCCAGCCAACCGGAATCTTCGGCTACTGTCCGCGGCGGCACCTCCGTCGCGCCGGTCGGCGAGGGCATTTTAGTCGCGCAAAGGGTCTCCAGCGGTGCGGCGCCGGCCGCATCCGAACCGACGGAGGCAGCGTCCGAAAAGGACTCTGCCGTACAGGCACAACAGGTCGCATGGGGTCTTTCCAGCCGCCTGCACGCCTCCGCCGACAACCTCGCTTTGACCCCGGCAATAGACTTTTCCCAAACCGATTCCGGGAACGATCCGCCCGAGGACTCTTCTGCCGCCCGAGGCACCGACGCGGGTATGAGCCGACTCGAACTGGAGGAGTTCGAGACGCTGGCACTGGAAAGCAACCCCGCCTATTGCGAAGCGTCCGCCAACGTCGCAGCACTGCGCGGGGCATGGCAACAAGCCGGTCTGCCACCGAATCTAATTTTGGGGTACTCGGGACAGCAGTTAGGCAGCAGCGGCCAGGCGGAACAGCAGGGAGTCTACATCGAACAAGAGATCATCACCGGTGGTAAACTCGGATTGGACCAGCAGGTGCTTGCCTGGAAAATACGTCAGGCGCAAAGTCATTTGGATCGAGTACGCTTGAGCATCCTTACCGATGTTCGTACGGCTTACGTACAAGTATTGGTGGCGCAGCGGCGACGCGAACTGGCCCGCCGTTTGATGGAATCGACTCAGCAATCGGTGCAACAGGCCGAAGCGCTGTTTCGTGCCCAAGAGGTCAGCCGGGCCGACCCGCTTCGAGCCCAAATCGCTGCACAAACGGCCACGGTCACCTACAACAACTCCGTCAACCAGCACCTGGCAGCATGGCGGAGGTTAATCAGCATTGTTGGCCAGCCGGACTTGCCCCTCGTCGAACTACACGGCGACGTGGATCCTGCCGAGCACGATGTGGAATGGGAGACCGAGCTGGCTCGCATTCTGGCAGAGAGCCCCGAGGTGGCTGCCGCCGGGGCTGCCCTGGAGGCCGCACGGTGGGGCGTCCAACGGGCTCGTGCGCAAGTCGTCCCGGACATCAATGTTCAAGCTATCGTCCAAGATGACCGTGCGACCGGCAGCAGCAACGGCAACCTGCAAGTTTCCCTGCCCGTACCTCTATGGAATCGCAACCAAGGGGGAATCCGCCAGGCCAGGGCTAACGTCTTGCTGGCGCAGCAACGTTTCGACCGGATTCAACTCGATCTGCAACAGCGGTTGGCGGTCGAGTTCCAAACATATGCGAACGCTCGCAACCAAGTTCAACAATTCGGCGGTCCCGACGGCATCTTGTCCAAATCCGAGCAGTCGATGGAGTTGCTGCGCAGTGGCTACGAAGCCGGCGAATTCAGCTTGATTGAACTGCTGACGGCGCAGCAAATCTATATTCAAAACCATCTGAGCTATCTCGATGCGCTGGAATCCATGGCCGTCGCAGCCGTCCGTATCCGCGGCATGTTGCTGCACGGCAGCCTCAGCACCGATGTTACGGCGCTACCGTAGATCAATCGCGACACATCCAGTTCCGTAGCTCAGCAAGCGGTGGGTTCATCAGAGAGCAGGGGGACAGTGCCGCCGGACGGTGCGTTCGCCCCGCGGGAGTCCCCTAGTTCTAGTGCTCCGTAAAGTCTTTTCGTTCGGGCTAGACGCGTTCATGGCGCGGGCTCCCCGCTTGCGACCGAGGCATGGTGACGGACGGCAAGCAGGATGCTTGCCCCCTCCTTGGTACTTGACAAAGTGCCAGGCTATCGCAGAGGGATCGGGCAGGGCGGTGCAGCAGACTGGGATAGCTGGGAGGTTCACGGCAATTGATGTGGCATCAACCTCAATGAATTGACTATATCAACGTACTCGGCGTGGAAGTTCGTGTCATCTTGCGCGGCGTGGGAGAACTGGGAGCCTGGCGTGGGAGAGATCTGCCGATGATCAAGCGTGTCGATTTGAACAAATCCATGCAGGGACGTTGGATTGGTTTAGGCCAAGACCGGGCCATTGTGATGGATCTGCTTTGGTTGGCACGGAAGCAGCCGATGTTTCCGGTCGAACGCTGGGTCGATGTCTCGCCGTTGGCGGCCCTGCGTAACCAAATGGCACCCAAAATTTCCTGGGCCGTGTTGTTCACGCGGGCGTACGGTATCGTATCGCGGCAAATCCCTGAGTTACGCCAGTGTTATGGCGGATGGCTCCGTCCAGCAGCCTATCAGACCGATTCGGTGGTGGTCATGATGTCGGTCTCGCGGCAGGTGGATGGGCAAGAGCGATTGTTTTTTGCTCGTTTTCTGGATCCCGACGTCAAATCCTTAGCAGCATTGCAGAGCGATCTGGAATGGTACACGCGGGAAGACGTTGGCCGGGCGTTCCGGCAGCAAGTGACGTTCGCGCGGATGCCCTGGATATGGCGGCGTCCCATTCTGTGGTGGAGACATCGTGTGGCCCTGCGGAAAAGGGCCTACCGCATGGGTACGGGAGGCATTTCGGTGCTGGCCCGCGAAGGGGTGTTGAATCGGCTGCACCCCACGCCGTTGACATCCAGCCTGAATTACGGCCCCGTGGATGCCAGCGGACGGTCATGGGTGACACTGCAGTGCGACCACCGCCTGATCGACGGCATGTTGGCCGCCCAAGCGTTGAATGCCATCGCGAATTGCTTAAACAACGAAGTGCTGCGCGAACTGCACAGCCTGCTTCCGGGCCGCCGCGCCGCTTGAATGCCGCTTCCGCTCCGGATTTCCCCGCACCTGCATCAGAGCATGATGCCTGCGA
>RFIQ01000344.1 GCA_003695565.1 Planctomycetota bacterium
ATACCGGGCCAGCGCCGCGGACACTTTGGCCATTTGCATCAGCGACAAGATTCCCTCGTGCATCCGCGCCCCACCCCCCGAGCCGCTGATGATAACCAGGGGAAGCTTCTGCTCGGTGGCGCGTTCGACCAATCGCGCCAGGCGTTCGCCAACCACCGACCCCATGCTGCCCATGATGAACGCCGAATCGGTCACCCCGATGGCCACCCGCCGGGCACGAATCATACCGGCCCCGGTAATGGCGGCATCTTTCAATCCCGTTCGCTTCTGCTCGTGAACCAACCTGTCCGCATACCGTTTCTTGTCCGCGAACTGCAACGGATCGGTCGGCAGCAAATGCCCGTCCCATTCGTCAAATGTCCCCTCGTCCAGGACCTGCGTAATGCGCTGTGCCGCCGAGACGTAGAAGTGGTACTCGCAGTGAGGGCAAACATTCTGGCGCGCTTCGGCATCGCGACGGTAAATCGTCTCGCGACACCCAGGGCATTGCAACCACAGGCCGTCCGGCACCGGGCGCCGAGTCACCTGTTTGACCACCATGCCTTGGGGGCCCCGATGGACGACGCGCACGCGGACGCCGGTTTCTAACAAAGACATGAATGCATTCTCCGCTCGTGGACGAGAATCAACCCATACCCAGCCCCTGGCGGCTCCAGCCAGAGTACCCCGCCAGTCCCTGTTCAGCGGACCACATCCGTGCCACCAACCGGGCTCATCCGACAGGGCCTGCCGGGGCGACTGTTTGGCCGCTGGTTCGCCAGACCGGCTTTATGCCTCCAGCAACTCGTAGTTCTTGCCGGGCGTCGATTCGACCTTCATCTTCTCAAACGTACCGAAATCCAACTCGGATTGCCACAGATCTCCGATCGCTTCACCTCGCACGACGGCTCGAACCAGGGCTCCGAAGGGCAGGGAAGCGATCACACCGATTCGGCCGCTGCGGTGCTTGCGACCGATGTACTGCAAGGCCTTGTGAGCCCGCTCGATGGCACTGGCAACCGTCTCCCCTCCGGGCGGACATACCGTCTCAGGTGATTCTTGGAACAGGCGGTAGACGCGCGGCTGTGTGCGTCGAACTTCGGATATCATCCGTCCCTGCCACAATCCGAAATCGAGGTTTTCCAACAGAGGCAGTGTGCGGGAGCGGCACCGGCACTTTTCCGCGATGCACCGAGCCGTCTGTTCGGCCGCTTCGGTCGGCGCGACGTACAACGTTTCGAGCTGTTCGCCGATCAACTGGTCCGCCAGATGCCGGGCTTGAGCCCAACCAGTTTCGGAAAGGGGCAGGTCCAAATTCCCCTTAATTCGGCCCTCTTCATCGAAGGGAGTTGCTCCAGGCCGGATCAAATACAGTTCAAGCATGATTACCGTAGGAAACCTCGGCCCCTTGTCTGGGCCCATCATTCGAAAATGCAACAAACAGGGATGAGCTACGATTCGAGCGCGGCCATCAACTCGGCGACGGCCGACTCGTAATCGGGTTGGCCGAAAATAGCCGACCCCACTACAAATAGACTTGCTCCAGCTTCTTTGCAACGGCGAATCGTGGTCGCGTTCACCCCGCCATCGACCTCCAACATCACATTGGGACGGCTGGCGCGGAGCTGCTGCAGCTTTTCCAACGCTACCGGATTGAATTTCTGGCCGCCAAAACCAGGCTGCACGCTCATCGCCAGCACTAGATCGCAGCGGTCCAAAGCCGCGTCCAACCCGTCGAGCGGCGTTGCGGGGTTTACCGCCAATCCGGCCCCCACCCCATGCTGGCGAATCATATCCAGCAACTCGGCCACGTCGTCCTCGATCTCGGCGTGGATGGTCAAGCTATCAGCTCCAGCCTTCACAAATTCCGCAATGTATTGCCGCGGATTCGAGATCATCAAATGCACATCCAGCGGCAATTGGGTCAGCCGCCGAATCGCTGCCACAATCGGCATGCCATAGGTCAGGTTGGGGACGAAATGCCCGTCCATGACATCCAGATGCAGTGCTTGAATGCCAGCCTGTTCCAAACGCGCGATTTCGGTCTTCAAGTCACCGAAATCGCACAGCAAGAGGCTGGGCAGCACCACCGATTCTAATTGGCGCAATCGATCGATCGCGCGCGTTTTCAAGTCTTCCATGGACGTACATAATGATCATCTGCTTGGAAAACGCAAGTGGCTCGACGCAGCCCCCCGAGCCCTACCAACGGGCCGGCAGCAGGGCAACCGAGCCGCAGTGGAGGAAATAATGCCTCATAAGGCCCATTCCGGGGCAATTCCACGGCCTTGCCAGACAGATTGGCATCCAGAAGAAAGAGTTTGCCCCACCACCCCAACTGGGGAAGGTTTTGGACTTTTCTTTCTATCGCCGACATGTAAGATTTATGGATCAATCAGAGCAAACTGCGCTCGGGTGCAAAACTGTTCTGATAGAGTAGACTAGGAGCATCAGGTCTCGCCGGGCGGCAAGAAGCCTGGGCGGGCGGCTCGATCGGCTCAGGATGGCGGTTCTCGCGGGCTTCGAGCCCTCGAGCGACCGGGTGCGGCCCGAGGAAACCGGAATGGCTCGAAGCGCAGCCCCATTGGCACGTTTCGAGACCTGCCGGGCCTGGTTGCAAGGTGGCGAAGGAAAGCTGGCAATGACTTACGGACCGTTGCACCACGCCTCCAGCGGGTGCGATTGCCCCCACGCGAAGCCTTCCCATACCAGGGTTCCCGCATCGTCATCCCCTGGATGTCCGGCGTCGCGTCCCCTACGGATCAGGAAACGCACAGTTGGATTGACGGGGGGATGCTCCAGTTGCTAGATCCCAGCATGTCTCGGCCCGACCGCCGGATCGGAGACCGGTAGAACCGGGCCGGCCAACCAGCGGTCGGCGGAGCAGACCGGTCGAGGCAGTGTATTTCGGAAGCTGCGGTCGCGCTGCATCCCGGACGCTGTCTAGGTCCGACGAATGGAGATTCCAGCCACCGGCTCGCCCGCTGGGGTTGGGCGAACGAACAGCCGATTCGGTCGAGAACACAACGGAAGTGAAATTGAGTTGAAACAGATTTTGGCAACAAGACAAGCTCGCGGGCCAGATCGAATTGGCCAGCGCGGGAGCTTACGCGATAGGATTGGATCGAAACAGAGTACCCCGGCAGTCCCTGCCGGAACTCATCCACCAGCGTGGATGATCACGAAGTAGAATTTGCGTCGAAGGGTTTGGTCGCAGCAGCACTGCGAAACACAAGTGCGGCTTGCAAGAAGTTATCTAGGTGAAGCATGGATCTGTCAAAAGTACGAAACATTGGTATCTCCGCGCATATCGACTCAGGGAAGACAACGCTGAGCGAGCGCATCCTGTATTACACGGGCCGCATCCACAAGATCGAAGAGGTCAAAGGGGGTGGCGACGGCGCGACCATGGACCACATGGAGTTGGAGCAGGAGCGCGGGATCACGATTACCAGCGCCGCGACCAGCGTCTCGTGGGGTGGCAACAATAGCAATCACATCAAGACGCCCCATCACATCAATTTGATCGACACCCCCGGTCACGTCGATTTCACCATTGAAGTCGAACGCAGCCTGCGCGTGCTCGATGGGGCCATTCTGGTGTTGTGCGCCGTCGGCGGAGTGCAGAGTCAATCGCTGACAGTCGACCGTCAGATGCGCCGGTACAACGTTCCCCGCCTGGCCTTTATCAACAAGATGGACCGCACCGGCGCCAACGCCAAAAAGGTCGTGGCCATGATGCGGGAGAAACTGAACACCGACGCGGTGCTGATGCAATTGCCTATCGGTGCTGGCGAGACCTTCGAGGGATGCATCGATCTGGTCACCATGAAAGCCTTACGGTTCACCGGCCAGCAGGGCGAGCAGGTCGTCGAAGAAGACATTCCGGCCGACATGCAAGCCGAGGCGGAAGAGTACCGCCACGCCATGCTGGAGAGTCTGGCCATGTACGACGACGAATTGATGGAGCTGCTGTTGAGCGAGGAGGAAGTGCCCGAGGAACTGATCCATCGCGTCACCAAGGCGGCCGTCCAAAATCAGGGCTTCACGCCCGTGTATGTCGGATCGGCTTACAAGAACAAAGGGGTCCAGCCGCTGCTCGATGCCGTTGTGCGGTACTTGCCCAGCCCATTGGAACGCGATGTCACAGCTCGCAAGGTCGGCGACGAGAGCCAGAAGATCAAGCTGGTGCCCGATCCCAACGCCCCCTTCGTGGGCATGGCTTTCAAGATCGTGGAAGATCCCTATGGCCAGTTGACCTTCATGCGCGTCTATCAAGGCACTTGCAAGAAGGGCGAAATGTACGTCAACCAGCGAACGGGACGCAAGGAACGTTTCAGCCGCATCGTGCGGATGCACGCCGATGACCGCGAGGAAATCGATGAAGCTCAGGCGGGTGACATCGTGGCCGTGATGGGTATCGATTGTGCGACCGGTGAAACCTACGCCCCCGAACGCGATTTCTGCACGCTGGAGAGCATGTTTGTTCCCGAGCCGGTGATCAAGGTCTCCGTCAATCCCGCCAGCCGGTCGGATGCGGACAAGATGGGCAAAGCCCTGCAACGATTCCGCAAGGAAGACCCCACCTTCCAAGTCTACAACGACGAGGAAACGGGAGAAACGATCATCTGCGGCATGGGCGAATTGCACCTGGATATCTATCTGGAACGCATGCGCCGCGAGTATAAAGTGGATGTGCAGGCCGGTGCGCCGAAGGTCAGTTACCGAGAGGCCCCCAGCCAGCGCGTGGAATTCAATTACAAGCACAAGAAACAGACCGGTGGGTCCGGGCAGTATGCACACATCGTGGGTGAACTGACGCCCATCGATACCGAAGGCGAGGAGTTGTTCCAGTTCGAGGAACACATCGTCGGTGGACGCATTCCCAAGCAGTACATTCCGGCGATCGAAAAAGGGATGCGGGATTCGTTGGGCAAAGGTCCCTTGGCTGAATACCCGGTCGTGGGCGTCCGTATCGACTTGCGGGATGGCAGCTACCACGAAGTCGACTCGTCGGAACGGGCGTTCTACATCTGCGCCCAGGGATGCTTCCGCGAAACGATGCAGAAGGCGAATCCGGTCCTGCTGGAACCGATCATGAAGTGCGAAATCGAGTGCCCCGAAGACTATCAGGGGGACGTGGTGGGTGACGTCATCCGCCGCCGCGGAATCATTAGCTCCACCGATATCCGCGATGGTATTTCGTACATCATCGCCGAAGTTCCGCTGGCCGAGACGTTCGGCTACGCGACCGACCTCCGCAGCATGACCAAAGGCCAGGGAACGTTTACCATGGAGTTGCTCAAGTACCAGCGGTGCCCCAGCAACGTGCAGGAAGAGATCATCGCCGAGCGCAAGAAACGCGAATTGGCCAAGGCCTGATCGCAACCGCGTTTGTACCTCGATGGTTCAACATCCCGCCTCCGCTGGGTTGCCCCGGTCCGGGCCAGTCCATGAATCGAATCCGATGGAGCCTGCAGCAATGCAGGCTCTTTCCATTGACCGTTAGTCGAAAGCCTCCCATGTCCGCCGAATGGAACTCAGCATTGGAAACTCCAACCTGCGATTCCTCGACCCAGCGCAAGCTGTTCATCGAGACCGTGGGCTGTCAGATGAATGTTCTGGACAGCGAAATGGTGGTCGCCAGCCTGCGGCGGCAGGGCTACAGCCTGGTCGACTCGGCCGCCGATGCTGACACGATCCTGTTCAACACCTGCAGCGTTCGGGAACACGCCGAAGAGAAAGTGTATGCCAACCTGGCCAAACTGAAGAAGATGAAGCTGGCCCACCCGGAGAAAATCGTAGGGGTCATGGGTTGCATGGCGCAGAAGGATCAGCGGATCGTCTTCGAACGCGCTCCCTATGTCGACCTGGTCGTCGGCCCCGGACAACTGCACCGAATCCCCGAATTGCTTCAACGCATCGCCGAAGGCCAAGGAAAACAGATGGCGGTCAGCCTGGGTCGCCGCGATGGCTCGCAGGACGAGATTCGGCGGAGCCACGAATCGTTCGATCCCCTGCGCGATCCCACGATGCGGCCCACCCCCTTCCAGGCGTACCTGCGCATTCAAATCGGATGCGACAAGTTCTGCACCTACTGCATCGTCCCCATGACGCGAGGGCCGGAACAGGGGCGACCACCTTCGCAGATTCTGGCCGAAGCCCATGAACTGGCCCGACAAGGGTGCAAGGAGATCACTTTCCTGGGGCAAACCGTCAACAGTTACCGGTACCGCGAGGGGCAGCGCGAAACCCGGCTGGCCGATCTGCTGGAAATGGTCCACGAAGTCGATGGTATCGAACGCTTGAAATTCGTGACCAGCTATCCCAAAGACATGGATCGCCGATTGCTGGAGACGGTGCGCGACCTGCCCAAGTGCTCGACGTACCTGCATGTACCGGCCCAAAGCGGATCCGACGCAGTTCTCAAACGCATGAAACGTGGCTACACGGTCGCTGACTATTACGAAATGATGGACCGCATTCGGGACATCATCCCCGACGCCGCCGTCTCCAGCGACTTCATCGTCGGATTCTGCGGTGAAACCGAGCGGGATTTTGAGCAAACCGTGCGGTTGGTCGAGCGCTGTCGATTCAAAAACAGTTTCATTTTCAAGTACTCCGTCCGACCCGGCACCAAAGCGGCTGAACTCTATCCGGATGACGTGCCCGATGACGTCAAAGCGCGCCGCAACAATGAACTCCTAGCCGTACAGAATGCAATCAGCCAAGAGGACAACCTGAAGTTCCTGGGCCGCCGGGTCGAGGTACTGGTCGAAGGCCCCAGCAAGACGTCGATCCGGCGGGGCGAATCCGGGCCATTGCGACAAATGATGGGACGCACCATGTGCGACCGAATCGTCGTGTGGGATGGGAACGAACGTCAAGCCGGGCATACGCTGCCGGTGCTGATTCATGACGCCAGCAGCCATACCTTGTTTGGAACCGTCGAAACAGTCCAAATCACATCGGCACCGGAAACGGTCCAGCTCAACATATTGTAAACTCGAACCCTCATATCGCGGTGCGGCCGCTTGGGTGTTTTGACGGGTAATTTGCATGCCGGACCTGCCAGATGGCGTGTGCCGCATCTGTCGCCATCGTCGGAAACGAAATGCGAAACGGCTGCAGCAGGCAGCCCATCGATTTACACTCGTCGGCTACCGCGTGACGCGATCCGTTGGACGCCGCGCGAATTCCGTCTCCGACAGGGCGTCCCGGTGGATGCGCAGGGACTCACCCAAGGCGGCCAGTTGTCGATGATGATCGAGCAGGACTTGCTGCCCCTGCTGGGCAACCGTCTGAATCAACCGTGCCGGATGCTCCATCTGTGCTCGGAATTCATCACGCAGTCGCGCCTTTTCGGATGCCAGCCGCCTGGCGGAGAGCTGGCGGACCCGGTCGGCTACCGCCTGAATCAACCATGGGGGAATTGCGGATTCGCAAATAAACTCGGGATTCTCCCACGTCCCGGCCACCTTGACGCGCACCGGCTGTCCAACGCCGGACTCATCGCTGGCCGGGTCGACTGCGGTCATCGGGCCCAACACGCCTTCCACATCAGTCTGGTGGATGCTCACCCACAGGTCCAGTTCGGTGGCAGATCCGGTTCCACCAAGCAGAACCTGACGCGAACGTTTCGGCTCGACTCGGTCAGCAGATTGCCCAAACACCGTGTCGCTGGGCGAAATCTCCTGGCGTGGCTCCTGCACATGCCCCTCAATCGTGACCTGCACATCCGGGGCCGGGAGCGTCCGATGGCTGCGTACAACCAACCGATCACTCTCAGTGCCAAATTGCAATGTCCAGTCGGTTTGCACTACCGGGACAACCCACCGTGTCTCCGCATCACCGCCCGGCCACCACTGGTCCAACAAGGCGCTGCGCGGCAGAAGCTGCGGTGCGGCCCGTCGATACGTCCCCGACCAGGATGATTCAAATGCCAGCGGGATCGCGCCGCTGGGCAACTCCGCGATTCCGGAACCGCAGCAACGACGCACCTCCAGCCATCGGTCGGCAGCAACCTCGATCGCGGGCTCGGCGTCATTCCACCCGCGAGGGG
>RFIQ01000345.1 GCA_003695565.1 Planctomycetota bacterium
GCCTCCTCGACGCCCTGGGCACAAAGCGGCGACAGGTTCCCCACCGTTCCAGCACTTATAACCAGGCAGAAGGCCGTGGCCCACCGAAGAATGGTCCCCCGCAGACCGCCGGTCGAGTTGCCCCGGCCCACGGAGCGTCTCGTCGCATCGAGAGCGATGCCAGGCATCCCTGTGCTGGTATCAGCAAAAAAGGAGTTGTGGTGCCGCACGTTGACTATCTCCTGGCCGCTGGAGTCTGATCCACGGGTAACCGCCACTGCCGGACATTCTCGTACAACGCCACCGGTTGTCGGCGAATTCCCTGCACGGTCGACGTGACGGCGAACCGGTCGTTGACTTGCCATAAGGGCAGGACGGGAAGGTGATAGGCGATCAGTTGATGCATCTCCTGCATGACCGTCCGCACCTCTCGCCAGTTGCGAGCGCGACGCAACTGCTCCAACTCGTGAATCACGTAGGGGTTATCCGTACGGGCAATCCCGTTGCCACCCAACAACCGTTCCACGTCGGTGGCGGGCTCCCACATCGTGGCGATGACATAGACCAGGTCGCACCCGGAACCGCCATCTACCTGCTGGGGCGGTAGAATTTTCATTTCCGCGTCGACCCCCACATTCTTCCATTGCTGGATCATGGCCTGGACCGCCACGCGCGCGAATTCGAAATCGGGGCAGCCGACCAGCAGCGGTTCGAACTTGGGCGGTTGCTCGCCCCTTTTCAACGCCGCAGAGGCCATCTCCTTTTGCGTCATCACCAGCAGCAACCGAGCCAAGTGGGGGCTGTAGTCGATGGGCGGAACATCGGGATTGTAGGCATAAGCCAACGTGTCATGCTCCTTGTCCCCCACCGGAAAGGGGCCGCTGAGAACTCGGCCGTCATCCAAGTCCTGGCTATCCAACAACTCGCCGTGCAACATTCCCTCGCGGTCGGTGGCATATAGCAACGCCCGACGGAATTTGACGTTCTGCAGGAACGGATGGTCAGAGACAGGAATCAACATATGGGTCGTCGGCAATGCGTAGGAGCTGACCGTAATACCGGGTAGGGCTGCGATGCGTTTGGCATCCACCGGGTAGAGTTGATCCAGCACATCGAGTTCGCCGCGCAATAGATCGTTCACCGCGACCTTCGGATCCTCGTAGAACACCTCCACGATTTCTACCGGCTGCCCCGGCTGGGCTGGTTCGCGTAACACGAACGACGTCTCCGTTTGGTCCTGGGTGTTCAAGCGGTAAGGCCCCGGCAGCCCTTCAGTGTCGGCATCGGGCAAGACCCATTGCATGAGGGCATGTGGCAGCACGTTCGGCCGCCGCAGTTGAACAACCACCTGGTTGCTTCCTGAGGTGGAGACTGCCCGCATGACAGCGGCCCATGATGGATCGTACAGGGTGCTGGCCGGATCGGCCCGATCGATCAACATTTGCGCCAATTTGAACCCGGGGTAGCCTTTGGACCGGTGGGGATCCAGCGAAAGAATCAACTGTTGCCGATCATCGGTGAGCTGGTAATCACCCAGTGCGAATCGATACTTGCCGCCTTCCGACCCCGTCTCCAAGAACTGAAACAGCGCCTGATAGACGAGTCCACCGGCCCGGCGAGCGGACCAATTGACCAGGCTGGTCGGATCGAGTTCTCCCGCTCGCTGCATGACGCCTACCCGCACCATGGGATGGATGCGGTTGATTTCATCGATCAACTCCCGCGCTTCGGCCAGGTCGGGCAGGATTCCCAGCATTTGCACGGCCGCGCGACGCGCCTCTCGATAGCGTTTTTGTGCCAGCAGACGCTCTGCCTCGGCCTTCTTTTCCATGGCGAGTTGGAGCAAGCGCTGGTCCCACTTCTGCACCACTGGCAGGTCGGGGCCGTACCGATCCTGGATGCGAGACAGCAGTTTCTTGGCATTTCCCAGATCGCCGCGCTCGTAATACTCTTGCACCAACGCATCCACCACCCGCGACAATGCATTGCGCACCACATCGGGGCGAAAATTGGGTGAGGAAGCGATCAACTCCTCCAGAGCCGATAAGGTCTGCCGCAATTCGCCGCGGCGAAATCGGTCCTGGGCACTCTCCAGGATGAACTCCCGCCGCAATTCCTCCAGCCCTTCCAGTTGCGGATAGTGTTGCAACAAATAGCTCAAGTTCTGGAAAGCGGTCACGAAGTCCTTGGCCTGCATGGCAGCCTTGGCTTCCTCATAGATACGATGCTCGTAGAGCAGGATATCCTTGATCGATCCCCATTTCACTTCGTACCGCCGGTCGGGGTACTGGATCAACACGACCTCCAGTACATCGGTTGGCCTCCGCTGATCGGCGGGCGGCAGTTTCCTCCCCGGGAAATCGATCGGGTAAACCTTGACCTGGTCCCCGCCCTCCTCATCGGTCAAGATGATCAGATCGAACGGTTGCTGGTCGATCAACGGCGGTTCGATCCGTTCGATATCCTGAGCGCGGCTGGGCACAGCCGGCCCACCACCCAGCAGCAGGGCAGAGGCCCCCAGCACCAACCACCGCCATCTACGTATATCCATCATTGTTCCTCGAAATCGCTCAACGGAACCGTCAACACGGCCCCTTCATCGCTGCCCAGCAACAGATCACTACCACGACTCGTCGGCGGGGCTGCGACTCCCTGCATTGCATCGTAGGTCGCCAGGACGCGGCCGCTGTCAGGATCGATTTTCCACAACCGACCGTCGCGGGACGCCAAGACCCACGTTCCCTCGATGTCCACCGGCCCGCCGCTCAACGGTTGTTCCGGTGCCGGCGTCTTCCATAACTCCTGACAGTCCTGGCCGACGGCCACCAGATGCGTACTGGTTTGAACGAGCACGCCTCCAGGGACGGAGAA
>RFIQ01000346.1 GCA_003695565.1 Planctomycetota bacterium
GATCGTCGATTGACTCGGATGGAACTGGAAAGCTTGCCGGAACGGTATGCGGCGTTCGATCAGGACGGCGATGGGGGCCTGACCCCCAGCGAGTTGCCCCTGGTTGTCGAATTGAACCTGCAGAGAAATGAGCCCGGCCTGGCGTTGCTTCGAAACGCACCAATGGGGCCCATGGCGACAGGTCAAGATCCCGCCGATTGGTTCAGTGCCATGGACGTCAACGCAGACGGCGTGGTCGACTTGGACGAATTCCTCGGCGAAACGACCGATTTTCAGCAGCTCGACGCCGATTCGGACGGGTTTATCAGCCGCAGGGAAGTCTACCAGGTCGAGCCAGGCAATGGAGATTGAATCGCACCCTAGTCCTTCTTGGTATGCCCTACCCACCTGTCAGGAATCAGATTAGAATAGGCCCCTCTGCAGGCGGGCAGGCCAGGTCGCGCTTCACGCGGCCGTCGGGCGAGTAGCCGTTGTTTTGTGTCTGAACCTCGCGGTCGGGTGCATCACAACGGGGGATCGTCGGGGAACCTGATTGGCAGTGCGGGCAGGATGCGTTCCCGCCGACTACATCATCGTCGTCACCGGACGATCCGGAGCCGGGCGCAGTTGGATTTGGTAATCGACCGGGCATTCACTTTTTTTCATTGAGGGGCTTAGGATGACGCATACGTTGCTCGTGGCGGACGACCACTTGGTGGTTCGACTTGGAATTCGCGACATACTGAGTGGATCGGGGTTCGAAGTCGTGGACGAGGCCAGCACGGGGGAAGAGGCGCTGCAGAAACTGGCCGAACGGCGTCCATCGGCTGCATTGCTGGACGTGCGATTGCCCGGTGGAGATGGGTTGCATATTTTGGGGCGCGTAAAACTGGACTACCCTGATTTGCCGGTGGTGATGTATTCGACCTACGATAACCCCACTTACGTCGCACGGGCTGTCGCGCTAGGTGCGTCGGGCTACGTCCTGAAAAGCGAACCGCGGCAGCGATTGATCGAAACGTTGGAGGCGGCAGTGCGGGGCGAGACGGCTTGGACGCGAGAAGAGTTGCGGCGGGTCACCGGCGCTTTGGCGACCCCCCGCGTCGTTTCGGACGTCGAGGTGCCGTTGACTCAGCGGGAGAGCGAAGTGCTGCGGCAATTGGCCAATGGCCTGACGAATAAAGAAATCGCCTTGGCACTGGGAATCAGCTACGAGACGGTCAAGGAACACGTCCAACACATTCTGCGCAAGATCGGAGTTACCGACCGCACCCAGGCGGCGGTGTGGGCGGTTCGCAAAGGGTTGGTGTAACACGCATGGCAAATCGTTCAGATATTACAATTCAGGAAGTCAAGAATTCGACGCGCAGCTTCGAGTACCGCCAGCCGATGAAATTCGGTGGGCGGGTGGTCAACGATGTCACAGTATTGCGGACCGAAATCGTGGTCACACGCCGCGGTTCGCGCAAGAAACATGTGGGCATCGGCGAGATGACCATGGGGAACGCTTGGGCATGGCCAGGTAAGATCCCGGACAAGATCACCCTGCGACTGATGCTGGAATTGGCCAACCGGTTGGCCGCACGCGTCCAGGATGCTTCGCCGTCGGGCGACCCGTTGCAAATCGGTATGCAAATCGAAGAGATGCGGGAACAGATCCGACAGGAGATGTCCGCGGAGTTCAAGATGGCCGAACCGATGCCCAAGCTGGCGGCCATGGTGGCGGCCAGTCCCCTGGATGCCGCGGTGCATGATGCCTACGGCCGCGTGGCCGGGCGGAATAGCTACCAATGCTTGACCGCCGATTTCTTGAATACCGACCTGAGCGCCTACTTGGGCGAGGAATTCGCCGGCAAATACCCCGGCGATTACATTTCTCCGGAACCGAAACCGACGCTGCCGTTATACCATCTGGTCGGCGCCTTGGATCCCCTGACCGACGCCGATATTCGCACGCGTTTGAACGATGGCTATCCCGAAACCCTCGAGGAATGGCTGAAAACCGATGGCATCAAATGCCTGAAGCTGAAACTGGCTGGCAACGACATGGATTGGGACGTCGGCCGGATCGTAGAGGTCACGCGCATTTGTGAGCTGGTCGCGCCGGAACGCGCCTGGAAACTGTCGTTCGATTTCAACGAGCAATGTCCCAACGAAGATTACGTGCTGGATTTGCTCGAGCGCATCGAAAGCCTCAGCCGCTTGTCGTTCGAACGGCTGCAATACATCGAACAACCGGCCCCCCGCGATCTGACCCAGCGCACGGATTTTACCGTGCATCGCATTGCGCGAATTCGCCCGATTGTCATCGATGAATCCCTGACCGATCTGCAGAGTTTGCAATTGGCGCGGCAGCGCGGGTACTCTGGAATCGCTCTGAAGGCTTGCAAAGGGCAAACCGAGAGCCTGCTGATGGGCGCCGCAGCGGCCGAATTCCAGTTGTTCACCTGCGTCCAGGACCTCACCTGCATCGGCGGGTCCTTTTTGCATTCGGCTAGCTTGGCGGCTCGGTTTCCGCGCGTCACGGCGGTCGAAGGAAACGGACGGCAATACTGCCCCGCGGGAAATGCAGCGTATATGGAACAGTATGCTCCCATGTTCCGCGTCCGCTACGGCACGATCCCGACCCAATTGCTCGACGGACCGGGCCTCGGTTTCGACTGGCAGCCCCTCTAGGCGATTTGGTACAGCGAATCTAGCGGTGCCAGTCCGCTGGATTCCGGGACCGAAACGTATAGGAGGACAGTGGATGTTCGGCAGTCGAATGCGGATCGGAGTCCGCGTGGTCGGTTTGCTGTACCCCGTAACGGCTGCCGCTTTCCTGCTGGCGGCCTGCGGAGTGGTGAGCCAGACATTCGCGCAGTCCGCTCCCGTCGCCCAACCTCCGCCGACGCAGGGGGCGATTTCCTCTACCGCAACGGCATCCGCTCGCGCGTCCCGGGTCCCCGTGCGACTAACTGCCTTTGCCGATGCTCCGATTACCCCTGTGTCGATCGCCACTCCCGAGCTGGTGCAATGGGTCAACCGCATCGTTCGGCGGGAGATCCCCACCCACTACCAGGATGATCGCAAATGGGGCAAGCAGAAGGAAGTGTGGGACGGTTTGGAATGGCGCCGCGAGGGTTGGCGACTGGAGACCAAACGCCGGAAGAAGCTCGTTAACTCCGGCACGTGGACGCGGTATGCGCTGGACCTGGTTGACCCCGACCAGAACCTGGAAATTCGCTTTGAAAAGTTGGTGGCTCAGCCCGACGGTGACATCGATTTCGAATTGATCGTGGAAAGCCCGCTGGATGTCTGGGGACGGATGAGCCACTGGGTGCGCGACGTACAGATCATCAGCCTAAGCGCTGAGGCCGATGCTGCCTGCCGCCTGCGTGTGGAGGGTACGATCGGCGTGCAAATTAACCCCTTGCGTCTGCCACCAGAAGTCAAGTTGACGCCGCGCGTGCATGCCGCTGGGATCGACTTGACATACTACCGCGTGCGACGCGTCAGCCAGGTAGGTGGCGATTTCGCAAAGTACCTGGGAGTCGGGATGCGTGGGTTTCTCGATGAAAAGATCGACGACTTGAATCGGAAGTTGGTCGACAAGATCAACACCCAGATCGACAAGCATGCGGACCGTTGGACTCTGTCTGTGCAAGATTGGTTGCAGGATAAACTCCAGCGCCCTTGACACCTCGCTCCCCACGTAGCCTGACCCTCCGAGTCAGGCGGCGTCCCCCGTAGCCTGACCCTCCGAGTCGGGTCCGGCGCCATCTCTTCCCACCTCCCCCGCCGAACTGCCAACACACTGCTCCGCAAAAACGTTTTACGGCGGGGGAGGTCGTCCGCGATCGATAACCCATTAACTCCCGTGTTGCGCCTTGCAAATTGCCCTTCAACTCGCGGGCGGGAGGGGGCC
>RFIQ01000347.1 GCA_003695565.1 Planctomycetota bacterium
GGTCGTGAGCAGCGCGAGCTCTATTTGCGACTGGGAGAAGCAGAGTTCCTAAGAAAGAAACAGCAAGAAGCCTGGAGATGTATGCTCCGCGACAAGCTCGGTTATGCTCGTCGCGTCGGGAACCGGTTTTTGGCCGCGTTCCTGTGGTACTATTCCTACTATGACGAGCCACCGTATCGCGAGTGGTGGTTGACGATCAAAAGGTGCGTGTTTCCTTGGGCAATCTTTTCCGTGGCAATCGTATTGATGCTTCGCAAGGCGCACGACCGGCAGTTCACTTCTGCAGTCTTCATTTATTTCCTGCATCTCTTTCCCTATGTCCTAATCAGCTACGGCGACCGCTACGCCGCACCGCTGATTGGCATCAAGTGCATTCTCATCCTTCACGGGATGGCGGTTTTGAAGAGCGTGAGTGAACGGTACCAATTGGACGCCTGGTCGTTGAGGGGATTGAGGGCTTAGGTCATCGGCAATGCATCGAACCGTCAGCCTATTTTTGCGATGTGATTTCCCGCTTGCCCACAGCCAGCGACGCAGAGATCGAAGTGTTGCTTCCTGACCGCTGGGCGCAATCGCATCCCGAAGACCGCATCACCGTCGGTGCGGAGGAGAGAACACGTCGCGCCGCCACCAAGCGCATCCGCCGCGTCGCTCGCCGCAAACTAGCCAACCCCTTATTCTCGCTAAGCCCACCACCTCGCCTCCGCATTCCGCAGCAACGGTAGGTCCAATTTGTACCGCTCGCGACCAAGCTGCTGACGATTCAGCGGATCCAGGTCAGGGAGGGCGGTACCGTCGCCGACATCAATGTCCGCACGGTGCAATCGAACGCGTGGTGTGAGGCGGGCCGGGGCACGCCAAGGGACGGAAGCGCGGGTGGCAGGGAATCATGAGCTCGGTCGGTGAAGGGAGGCTCTAACAAAGGCACGGAGACACGAAGAAGAGCGGGAGCGAGAGTGTAGAGGGAATCGAGGACGATGCGGAGAGCTGAGATTTCGCGAGAGCGGCGGTTTGGAAAGGGCGCGGAAGCGGCCCCGACTCGGAGAGTCAGGCGACGAGTCGGAGCCACACGGCTCGTACGGTCGGAAGGTGACGGGGCTCGGATGGTCGGAATGTGCCAGGTTTACGAGGTTGGTTTATTTGCAGAGTCGCTTTGGTTCGGAGCGGCGGAGCTGCGGTAGCATGTAGCCGTGGGTGATCAACCCACGGTTGCCGAACGCAGAACGAAAGGAAGCCGTGAAACGGCGGCAGCAAGCTGCGGCCAATGATGTTTTGCGCTGGGCTGGTTTGAGCGGTAGGCTCCATCCTGTCGCCGCTTCGCGGCTGAGGGAAGATCACGTACACGATGACCCTCACGCTGTCGCGTGGGGCTACATGCTGCCGCCGCTCCGCGGCTACAGGCGATGACGCTCGGTTGGTGAAGGGAGGCTCTCACAAAGGCACGAAGAAGAGCGGGAACGAGAGTGTAAGAGGGAATCGAGGACGATGCGGAGAGTTCGGGTCGGTTAACGCGGGCCGTTTTGGAGCTGGCGGGCAATTTTTTGTTCATGCGAACAAATTTAGCGCATTCCGAATCGAACGCCACCCCGATCGGCCAATAATTCACAACCTAGGAGAGTCAGGCTACGAGTTCGGCGCGGCGAGACGGCTGGGTTTTCACCGGATCGTCCTCTCTTACAATGACAGCCAGTTGTCCATCCGGTCGCTCGGATGATCGAGACGCGATACGGATCACGCATGTGTTGATGCTCATGGGAACGCCAATGCCATCGGATATCGGTACTGCTGATTCAGAGCTGACGATTCGGCTGGCCGATTTGACCGACCCTGGCGATCAGCAGGCGGTGGTCGAATTGACGAACCATTATGCTCAGCAGGAGACGGGGCAGGGGCGACCGTTGGATGACCAGGTTCGCCAGCGGCTGATTCCGGCGCTGCGCGAGCACGGGGGAGCAGTGGTCCTGTTGGGATGGTACCACGGTCGGGCGGTGGCCATCGCCACTTGTGTCCTGGGGTTCTCGACCTTTCGAGCGCGGCCGTTATTGGGTATCCATGATCTGGCGGTGCATGCTTCGGTGCGGCGACGTGGTTTTGGGGAAGCCATGTTGCGGGCAGTGATCGATCATGCGGATCGATTGGGATGTTGTGGCGTGACGCTGGAGGTGCGCGGTGACAATCCTGCCAAACGGTTGTATGAGCGGGTTGGTTTTTCGTTCACCGAAGGACCGCACGGCGCACCGATGTATTTCGGCAAATTGGTGCTGTAGTTGCCACCGGCCGCGGAGGCGTATTGCGGGGGAGTGTGCGTGGACGGGGCGCGGGACCTCGCCTGCCGGTGGAACGATGGGAGGGGGTAGATGGAGGGGCGGGGTGTCGAGAGCGACGTGGACTGGGCGCCGATTCTAGGTCCTCTGCGCGAGATGGATGAGCGGGTGGCAGCAAGTCGCTGGTCGGCGATGACGCGGGCTGTGTTCGATTATGCGCCCCGTGGTCTGCGATTGCGGCCGGAGTGTTCGCCCGACGATCTGCCCTTTGATACGATTCCGGTCGATTGGTTTCCGCGCGCTAGGTGGTTGGCCGACGGGTCGATTCGTCCGGGTGGTTTCTTGCAACATGCTGCGGCCGATTACTACGTGCAGGATCCCGGTTCCACACTGGCTGTGGCCTTGTGCCAGATCGAACCGGGGCAGTCGGTGTTCGATGCTTGTGCCGCACCGGGCGGCAAGAGCACGGCGATTCTGGAGCAATTGGCGGGCGCCGGTGTGTTGCTGGCCAACGAGGTAATCCATTCCCGCGTCAAGACCTTGGAGACGGCTTTGCAGCGCAGCGGGTTCGCAAATTGGTGCGTGATGAGTGCCGATCTGGAGCGGCTCCCGCCAGTGTTGCATCAGCGGTGGGATTGCGTGTTGGTCGATGCGCCGTGCAGCGGCCAGTCGTTGGTGGGGAAAGGGCGGCAGTCGATGAGCGCTTTTGCGGCTCGCCAGGTGGAACATTGCGCGCTGCGGCAGATGCGGATCTTGGAGGCCGCGGCCGGGCTGGTGCGACCCGGTGGGCGGCTGGTCTATTCCACCTGCACCTTTTCCTATGCTGAGAACGAGGAAATGGTTGGCCGCTTTGTGGAATCCCACCCGGGGTGGGAGCCGTTTCGCCTGCCCGAATTGGAA
>RFIQ01000004.1 GCA_003695565.1 Planctomycetota bacterium
CGAACAAACTGGCCCTGATCAGCCTGCTCGACGCAGTGCTGCAGCCATCAACTCCGATCACCGACGTCCAGATCCTCAACCCGTTCAACTACAAAGAGTGCTGCAGGAGACGATCGAAGTACACACGGTGGAGTTGCCCAAGTACAATTTGGATGAGGGGACGATTCGCCACGCCAGTCGGTTGGAGCAGTGGGTGTTTTTTCTGCGTTATGCGCAGGACTACGATGGGCCCACGTTGCGGCGTTTGCTGCCCGGTATCGAGTTCGACCAGGCGATCGGCACGATAGAGATCATCGCGGCCCAGTCGGAGGACAAACATATGTATGATGCACGCGAGAAGGCCATTCTCGATTTCAAATTCGCCATCTCCGGCGCCCGCCGCGAAGGGCGCAAAGAGGGGCTGCAGAAAGGACTCACCACGGGCAAGCTTGCCGGAAGGATCCAGACGTTACAGGACGTGCTGGGAGAATCGGTGACGCCGGACGAAGAATTGCTGGCGATGGACGTGGCCACATTGGAAGCCATGGTCGCTGAGTTGCAGCAGCGCGTACGATCACGCGACCAGTAACGAGAGAGCTGATAGGTAACTGTCAATCGTCCAACGCCTGAGCCAGCGATTCTGCTGATTCCCGTATTGTTGGCAGCGCACCTGTTCGATGTTCCCGCGGCATCCGCGTTGCCACACATCGAGACGTCCCTTCCTGGATATGCACCTCACCCAAGAGGGTTCCCAGCGAGATTTACTGGGGATCGAGAACGGGCCGGAATCCGCGTATCCGCCCCTTGGGAACCAACCGCGTCAACTCGACCGGTACCTCCAGGAGAGCCGATGCGATGTTGCCAGCCTTATCCGCGGCTTCGATTTTCAGGTAGACGGCCGCAGGTGCCTCGGCAGGCACCTTCCATGCATACTGTCCCGAAGGTGGTAATCCCGTAGCAATCACTTGCCATGGCCCTTCGCGCATTTCGCTGTAATACAGCGATACCGGACGCGGCGTCAAATGCCCGTCGCGGCTGTCGTAGTCGATCAGCAGCTTGTCAGCATCGTCGCGCTGCCCGTAGACGGCTCGGTAGATCCGCGCCTGCGGCGGCTGGGTATCGACGAACACCCACATGTCGGCATCGTCACCTGGGTGCGGACGATTGCTGACAAGACCATTGGCACTTACCACGACCATACGAAATCCGAACAATCCGTCGTTTCCGACCTGGACATCGAACGGGCTTTGGCGATCCTCGTCAGTGCCCCACTTCTGCCATGTGGCCCCTCCATCTTCGGTTCCCCACAGCTCGATTGAGGACAAGGAACTACCCCGCAAATCGGCGACGTCATAATCCAGACTGAACAGCATCGATCTACTGTGAAATGCGGTTTCCGGAATACTGCCTGGCGGGGTCGCTGGGCCACTTGCCGCGGATGAGGCCTGTGGCGGATCGAATTGCAACCCACTCTGTTCCTTGGGCAGACTTTGATCCATTGGCGTCGAAGCGTATATTGGCCGGTCGTCACCCTGTGGGGCAAGGGGCAACAGGTCGAGAGGGGCTGACCGGGCGTTGTCTTCGAGAAGAGCCTCGGAACGCGGCTGGGCGGTGGCCTCGGGCGCAACCTTCGTCGTCACTCCAGGCGGAGGTGGCAATTCTTCGATCGATGTTCCTTGAAGGACCGGTCGCGACCGGGATGGCGGCGGGGCATGAGTCGGATCCGGTCCCTGGGATAGCGATTCCCACGATCGTGAAGAAGGTGGATTCAGTGACAACTCGCTGCCGGAGGCCAAGCGCCCCAAGTCAGGCTGTCCGGTGTCGTGGTAGGGTCCCGGCCGTGCACGAGCCCCTTCGTTGCTGCCACGGCGCGACATGGCTTGTCGCCCGACGGACGCCTCGCCGCTATCTTGAGCTGGTTTCCAAGCTACCGCGCCTGGCAATTCGGGGATTCTCGATTCGTCCATAAACCGGTCGGGTGAACTTGCCAACCGCATGCCGCGACCGTGCTCTGCGGTCCGCGGTACGCCGACGATTAAGGAAGCGCTCCCTGAGTGCTGAGCGCGGTCTTGGACCGAAAACGCAATAGCGATTTCTCGCCCCGGCGGCAGTGCGACGGTGGCTCGACCATGATAGTTCCCCGCTCTTTCCGGGACCAATCGGATCGCCACCTCTTGCCAGCGATCGCTGCCGCTGCCCCGGACTCGCAACGTGGCGGTGGTCGGATCAAGGGTAGGATCAAGGGCCCGAACATCGATTACCAATTGAGCGGTATCGTCGACCTCAGCCGACAGATTGACCACGGGTTCACCCCGGTCGACGGCCACGATCAACGGAGGATCGGAGCTGGGATAAGCAGTGCCGTGCGCATCGACAGTGCGCACCGTGAACTGGAATACACCGTCTCGTGGCGCGACGTAATCGAATCCACGGGCGGTCGGCGGGACCGTGGCCTGCAAATTCCAGGTTTTCCCCCCATCGTCAGACACCCACAATTGCACGGCGCTGATCCCTTGCTGCGTCCCTCGCACATTGAACGGGATGCGAAACTCCTGGTGGGGCAGGACGGCGGCAATCTCCGACTGAGCCCCCATGTACTCGCGCGGCGCGGCGGGCGACTGAGCGAACCCCAACCCCGCGGACAGTACCAACCAGCCGACATAAACGATTCCCAACGGGCTGGTCGGAATCGCCGATGCAAGCATACTGAGACTCGTCCTGGCAGCGTAATGGTACATGGCAACGGAATCTCGTTGGATCCAATCGGGTCGCGGGTAAGGGCGAGGCCGGTGGAGACAGTGACGCATCGCCTAGATTCGGTCGCCGAGTTTGCGTGGGCTCACTAAAATGTGCCGGAGCTGCATAGTTTCGCGATGTCCCCCAGGCGGCATGCCTGATTTAACGGTTTTTTGCTTAAGTTTCACTGCGATCGCCCATGACCACCACTACCACCTCCGCCTCCGGTACATCCGGTCCCAGTGACTACCGATACGATGTCGTCGTCGTTGGAGCGGGGCATGCCGGCACCGAAGCGGCTGCGGCGGCAGGCCGGCTTGGCGCCCGCGTGGCCTTGCTGACCGGCAACCTTGACTCGGTGGGCCAGATGAGCTGCAACCCGGCGATCGGCGGAGTTGCCAAGGGTCACATCGTGCGCGAAGTGGATGCACTCGGAGGGTTGATGGGTCAAGCCATCGATGCCACCGGCATCCAGTTCCGCATGCTGAACCTCCGCAAGGGCCCGGCCATGCACAGCCCGCGGGCACAGGCTGATAAACGGGCCTACCAGCAGCACATCAAGCACACAATCGAAACCTACCCCAACGTCCATTTGATCCAGGAACTCGTGGAGGACCTGGTGGTGGAAGAGGTGTCCGGCACCCCGCAAATCGCGGGTGTCGCCGTCCGCGGCGGAGCCGTTTATCGGGCCGCCGCGGTGGTGTTGACGACCGGAACGTTCTTGCAAGCAATCATGCATACGGGGGAAGCCAAGACGCCGGGGGGCAGAGCAGGGGAGGGGACCAGCACGGGCCTGAGCGGAGCACTACAGCGATTGGGCATCCGCATCGCTCGTTTCAAAACGGGAACTCCTCCTCGCTTGGATGCGCGGTCGATCGATTTCGAGGCTACGGAGATTCAGCCGGGCGACACCGCCCCGCAACCCTTTTCGTTCCTGACCGATGCAATCACCCAGGCTCAGTTGCCCTGTCACATTACCTACACCAACGAGCAGGTCCACGATCTGATTCGAGCCAACTTGCACCGCGCCCCCATGTATTCCGGCCAGATCAACTCGCGGGGACCCCGCTACTGCCCGTCGATCGAGGACAAAGTCGTGCGATTCGCCGACAAGCCCCGGCACCAGTTGTTCCTCGAACCGGAAGGCCGCCAGACGACCGAAGTGTACGTCAACGGCATCTCTACAAGTCTGCCGCGCGACGTGCAGGACGCAATGCTCAAGTTCATTCCTGGACTGCAGCGGGCGCGGATCATGCGTTACGGGTACGCCGTCGAATATGACTACTGTCCACCCGATCAACTCGATGCGTCCCTGCAATCCAAACGCGTGGCCGGATTGTTCTTGGCAGGTCAGATCAACGGCACGACGGGATATGAAGAAGCCGCCTGCCAGGGATTGCTTGCCGGTGCGAATGCCGCCCTCCATGTCGGCGGCAAACCGCCGCTGACCATCGACCGATCCACCGCCTACATGGGCGTGTTGATCGATGACTTGATAACCCGAGGCGTCGACGAACCCTATCGGATGTTCACCAGCCGGGCCGAGTATCGCTTACTGCTGCGGCAGGACAATGCCGACCGTCGCTTGACCCCGCTGGGCTATCGAGTCGGTTTGGTCGACCAACAACGTTACGACCGCTGGCAAGCGAAAGAACAACAGATTGCACAGGCGTTTGACATTTTGCAATCCGCTCGCATCGGTGAGGTTCCTGCCGTCAAGTACCTCCGCCGCAACGAAGTGACCTGGGACGAAATGTGCCACCACTTGCCATCCCTCCGCCGCTTCCCACCCGAGGTGGTGCACCAGGTGGTGTGGGACACGCGCTACGAGGGCTATATCCAGCGTCAGGAATTGCAAATCGACCGGCAAAAACGCCTGGCTCAGAAGATGATCCCGCCCTCGTTCGATTACCAACGCATCACTGGCTTGAGAATCGAAGCCAAACAGAAGCTCTCCGCCGTGCGGCCGGCCAATCTGGACCAGGCCAGTCGCATCAGCGGCATCACGCCGGCTGATCTGGCGTTGGTCCTGGCCCACCTGACTGCCTCGGCCCGTTCCAGATAGGCCGCAGCGACCGGACTGCGAACACCTGGTGCTCGTGACGCCCGGCAGAGGCCCTCAACTCCGCCTGGCCAAAAACCAACGCGTGGACTGAACGTCCCCGCTCGATGGGCCACATGGTTTCAAATGCCGTTTCCACGAATATCCCGAATATCACCGATATTCTGTCGGCGGCGTGGCGTCTGGCAGCGTTATAGACGCTACGCCCCACTGCCGGTCGCCTGGGGCGTTTCCGCACCGAACGCCTGTCGGAAGAGTTGTTCAGACCGGGGCAGCAGGTCGTCCTGCATGTATTTTTGCAGCATATCGCGCGTAATCTGGAACATGCGGTCGATGCGAGCGCGTTCGGACCGTGTAATCGGTCCGTTTTCCTCATTCAGCATTTCGCGCTGAATGCGCTCCAACCGATCGGCCATCTCCGTGTAGTTGGGCAGGCGTCGCAAATGCCGCAGGGCGGCTTCGGCCCGCTGGCGATCCTTTTCCTTCACGTACATTTGGATTTGGGCTGCCAACAGACTTCTCAGCCCGACCATATCCAGCACTTCGCCCTGGAACCCGCGGACAAAGGCCTCCGAACGCAACCGCCGCCGGTCATCCGGCAGCTCAGCCACTTCGCGCTGCCGCAACCCCGGCACCATCGGCAGTTTAGCCAGCACCGTATCGCCATTTTTTACATACACCAACATCAATGGGAAATTGAGAGCCACAACGTGCGGGTCGTTGGCAGGGTCCACTTCCAGCAAGTCCTGTTCCTGGCTGGACGTCGATGCGGCCGACTTCTCCTGCGGCGGTGCCGCCGGCGCATCGCCTACCGGCTCCCCCTCTTCCGCGGCTGCCCGCCGGGCTTCCTCTGCCTGCCGTTTTCGCTGTTCCTCCAGTTCCTTTTCCCGCTTGGCTCGGAAACGGGCGGCTCGGATCTCCTCTGGTAAAACGCGAACCGGTCCTGCAGGCACCGGGATGGTAAAAATACCGCGCCAGTCGGTGCGGCCCAACAAATCGAACTGCTCGGTCAACAAGTCGCGATTGTAGATGAAGCTGCCCGCGATCGTCTGCTCCGGTTCTCCGCGTACGACCAATTGCAAATCCGTTTGGGGATACTTGGGCCGCACCCGCAACAGCACGCGCTGCGTGCGGCGGTTCTTCCGTCCCTGCAACCCGGGCCCGCCCGAATAGGTGTAAACATTGACGTCCGCATGCACTCCATCAGAAGCGATCACCGCGGCAAATGTCCACTTCAACGGTTCCAACAGAGTGGGCACCCCGTACCGGTCGTTGCGGCGGACAATTGGTTGCAACACGTCTCCGACACGGATCCTGGCCGGGTTGCCATCGTCGACAATCAAGCCTCCAGCCCGCAAGCGAATTTTGGCCGACCTGGCTTCGGCTTCCTCCACGCGAGCGATCGGAGCAAAGGCCCGTTGGATCACGCTGGCAGCCACACGCGGTGCCTGGTCCCACCAGGGAGTTCGTTCCTCGAATGCTTCCCCCATATACTGCATGGGACAATCCAGTTCGCGGGCGCGGATCCGCCACTGGCCCTCATCATCGCTGATGACCAGGTAGATCACTTTGTCCTGACGTCGCAACAGATGATCCGTTTGCCACGGCAACAAGGTAATCAATGGGCGGGAGAACTCAGCGACGTCGGGCAATGCCGTTCGGGGCACCAACGCGCCCGCGATTGTACCCTCGCGCAACCCTGCGAAAACCGCTGGCAGGCCCCCCTCGACCACTTGCAGTTTGTCGATCAACTTGGCGGTATCTTCATCCAACGATTCGCCCAATTCCCGCGCCGAAAACCCTACCCGCTCCGCCGTCACCGAATCGGCCATCACCGCTGGTAGATGTTCCGCCGCAGCATCGTACGTGCGGATGATCTTGGCGTCCTCGTGCTGCAACGAGACGACCAACACCAATTCGGTGGCGCGAATATCCTGCAAAGCAAACTGGTCAAAACGGCGGACCACCAGGGGCAAGTGTTCGACCGAGATCGGTGCCATGTGGACCCGCCAGGCTGCTCGAAAAGTGTTCTTCAAATAGTCGCGTAACTGTTCCAAGAACTCTTGCTGGGCTGCGGGAACTGTTGCTTGGGCCGATTCGAAGGCGTACGCGATCTCAACTTCATAGGGCGCGTACTCCCAGACCCGCACCTCCTCGACGCCCTGGGCCCAAAGCGGCGAAAGGTTCCCCACCGTTCCAGCACTTATAACCAGGCAGAAAGCCGAGGCCCACCGAAGAATGGTCCCCCGCAGACCGCCGGTCGAGTTGCCCCGGCCCACGGAGCGTCTCGTCGCATCGAGATCGATGCCAGGCGTTCCTGTGCTGGTATCAGCGAAAAAGGAGTTGTGGTGCCGCACGTTGACTATCTCCTGGCCGCTGGAGTCTGATCCACGGGTAACCGCCACTGCCGGACATTCTCGTACAA
>RFIQ01000348.1 GCA_003695565.1 Planctomycetota bacterium
GCCCAGTAGTTTTACCTGGACGGCGGACGAATTGAAGCACTTGCTGTCGTCGGAAAAACTTGCGGAGTTGCCCGAGGGTTGGGAGGGAGTGTGGGATGCTACCGTCGAACGTTTTGTAACCGAGCGATTCGGTGGGCAGCGCGAGCGGTTGATGGCGGCCGACCCGGTCGACCAATCCGAATTGTGGTATGCATTTTTTGATACCGTGGCCGTCGAAGAACCGCCGCGACAGACCTGCGTGATCCTGACATTGACCGAGCCCGCCCGGCGCAATCTGGCTTGGGTGATTGGGCGCGGCGTGTTGGGGGCACCCCGAGGACGGGTCTTCCAGGTGGCCGAGGAGTGCGGCGTCACTGCCCCGGCCGGTCCCACCATGGCGCCTCCTCCATTTTCCCTGCTAGCACAAGGCCCTGCACCCGAAGAACCGTTGCTGCATGTCGGCGGTCCGCCCGTAGATAACATTGCCATCGACGAAGAAGGTTCGATCACGCTGGTCCGCCTGGTTGGCTATTCCCTGGTGCTGGGATTGGTTCTGTCCTGGTTGCTCCTGCGGTCCTCGCGTCTGATGATGATGGTGTTTTTCGTCGGCGGCGTCAGCGCCATGGCCAGTCTCAGCCTGGTGTGGTGGTGCAATGCTTCGGTGGACGCCATCTTGCTGACCATGCCTTCGCTGGTCTATGTCCTGGGAATGGCCGGGGCCATTCACATTATCAATTACTATCGCGATGCCGTCGAGGAACGCGGCCCGGACGGGGCTCCCGAACGCGCCATTTCCCACGCCGTGGTTCCCTGTACGTTGGCTGCCATCACCACGGCCATCGGGTTGTTGTCGTTGTGTTCGAGCAACATCTTGCCCATCCGCAAGTTCGGCATTTTTTCCGCCATGGGGGTGATGGCCACGCTGTTTTTGCTGTACTTCTACCTTCCCAGCGCCTTGACTGTATTTCCACCCTGTCCGCGGCGTTTGCAGGAAGCCGGATCCAAATCGGCCTCTAGCATCCTGCGCTTTTGGGAGGGACTGGGACGTTTCATTTTGCGTCGCCACTGGCTGGTCAATGCTGCCTGTTTCGCACTGCTGATCGGCATGGGCATGGGATTGGCCAAGATCAAGACCAGCGTGCAATTGCTCAAGTTGTTCGACAGCCAGTCGCAGATCATCCAGGATTATGCCTGGCTGGAAAGCAACTTTGGACGTCTGGTGCCGATGGAGCTGGTGGTGCGATTCCCTCCAGAAGTGCAACGTCCCCTGGAAGTCGGGGATATCGATGGGGATGAAGCGCTCCGGGAGTCGCGGCTGCAGTTGACCTTGTTGGAACGCGCCGAGGCTGTAGCAAGGATTCAGGATGTCTTGCAGGATGAATTCGGGTACCGCGGGCAGAACATCGTCGGTCGCGAAATGTCCGCCGTCACGCTGTTGAGCGAAATGCCCGACGCCGAACCCGGGTTTAGCGCACGGTTGAAGCGCAGCGCTGCCAATCGTTTGCTCTACGATGCATTGCCCAAGCTGTTGAATACGGACTATCTGGCCATTGAAGATGGTCCGGTCGGTGCGGGTACCGAGTTGTGGCGCATCAGTTTGAGATTGGGGGCGCTGAACGACGTCGATTATGGGCAGTTCGTTTCGTCGCTGCGCTCCGTCGTCGAGCCCGTTCTGGCCGGTTATCGTTGCCGCCGCCAGATTCTCGAGCAGATCATCAACCAACATCCTGAAGCGGGTGACCGGTTGCGTGGCAAGGTGCTGGTCCTGGGAGCCGACAAACCGGAGAGTTCAGCAAAGGACTCCCTGGCGGGCACAACCGAGCAAGCCAGCGCGGCGAGTGAATCCCACTTGCATCAGGTGGATCGCAAACAATTGTTTGCAGAGACGCTGGCGCATTGCCTGGTCAACGAGCTCGTTTCCCAAACGATGTGGCACGATCCAGAAAAATTCCCGCTGGACGAGGGCAAGGGTACCAGCGAGCGGTGGGCCGAATACTTGAGACAATTCGAGTGCATCGTTTTGCTCGAGCCCCATCCGGATTATGATTTGGAGTTCATCCAGCAAGCCAATCCGCACATCGTCGATGCGCACCAAATGCTGCGAAAAGTCGATGCGCTGGTGAGTTCGCCTCCCCTGAAAATTGACCGCCCCGTGGAAGCCGTAGCCTATCCCGGCGCGTTGGATGTAGTGTACACGGGGGTCGTACCGGTCGTTTACAAAGCCCAACGCACCCTGTTGGTCAGCTTGATCGAAAGCGTGGCTTGGGCGTTTGGGTTGATCGCCATCGTGATGGCTATCTTGTTGTCGCCTGCCCATACGCTGTGGCAGGGATTTCGACCGGACAATTTTCTTCAAGCGGTGGCAGCTGGAGCCGTGTCGATGGTGCCGAACGTGTTCCCGGTGGTGGTTATTTTCGGGTTCATGGGGCATGCCGGCACGCTGGTTGATATCGGCACGATGATGACCGCCAGCGTGGCAATGGGAGTCGCCGTAGACGATACGATTCACTTCCTGACGTGGTTCCGCAATGGGCTTCGCAGGGGCCTGGATCGCCGCCAGGCAATTTTTGTAGCCTACACGCACGTGGCGCCGGCCATGACGCAAACCACCATCATTGGCGGGCTGGGATTGAGCGTTTTTGCGCTCAGCACGTTCACTCCCACTCAGCGTTTTGGGACGCTCATGCTGACGCTGCTTACCGCGGCTCTGGTCGGTGACCTGATTTTCTTGCCGGCCCTGTTGGCTAGCCCCCTGGGACGCATCTTCCGTTCGCCTGCGCCGCCGAGTAAGGATCCTACGCCGAGCAGTGAGAATGTCGGGCGGGAAGGCGACCGGGCGGTGCATGACGGGAATGGCAGCTCGGAC
>RFIQ01000349.1 GCA_003695565.1 Planctomycetota bacterium
GACCAAACCGCCAAGACCACCATTCCGGGTATCCTGGCTACCCGCCGCTTCATCCATCGTGGTCAGGCGGTGGCCGATATGATCTACGACACCCTGACCCCGGAAAGCGAACAGCGGATATTCGATCCGGCCGATCCCAATCGTTCGCGGCGAATCGAATCGGATGCAGAAGCGGTCGAGCTCTTGCAACCCGTCTTTCGCGGGGGAGACCGCATCGCCTCACTGCCGACACTGCAACGCACCAGAGAGTACGCGCGCCAACAGGTGGAATTGCTGCACGCATCGACACGGCGGTTGCACGATCCACATCCCTACCCGGTGGGTCTGGCGCCCAACCTTCACCGTCGGCGCATGGAACTGGCTAAACAAATGCGCGCACCGGATGCGTGATGCGATCGGTTAGGGATCGGTCCTGCGCGGTGTCCTGCGCGACTGCACCTCGATGGGGCGACGCGTGCTGGAAACAGGTTTTCCGAATCGCTCCGCGAGGTGGATGCTCCCTGAGCGGTTGACCCCTGATCCTCAAGGCGTCGGCGGTGGAGTGACAGCGTCTGGCGGGACGAATCGGTGCTGCAGTCGCTTGGCCGCCGAATGGCTGGCGGGCGTATCCTGTTCGGCCCCTGGGTCTCCCTGGGCCGCCATCCATCGGTCCAATGCTTGCGACAGCCTTCGCGCCACGGGAGCCAGCGACGGATCACCGATCAGGTTCACCATTTCGTATGGGTCTTCGTCCAATCGGTACAGCTCCTCGGCGGGCCGCCGCATGTATCGGCGCACCAATTGGTACGTGCGGCGGTCGGTGCTGGCCTCCCAAATCCAGGTTCCCCAGTACGGGTTGTTCAGCAAACCGTCTCCCTTCACTCCCATGAGATGTTTTTCGATGTAAAGCTCATCCGGTGCCAGGTTGCGGATATAGTGGAATTGGCCATCACAAATGGAACGAATCGGAAAGGGTGGGCCCTCGGGAAAATTGTTGTGCATGCCGTAGACGAATTGGCGATGCGCGTTGGTTTGTCCAGCCAAAACGCTGGCGAAACTGGTCCCGTCCATCTCGTGTGCCGCCGGATCGCCGCCGGCCAATTGAAGCAGTGTAGGGGCCACGTCGGCATACTGCACCAGTGCCGCGGTGCGGCCAGGTTGGACTCGTCCGGGCCAGCGCACCATCAACGCGGTATGCACGCCGGTATCCCAGTTGGTCCATTTGCACCCCGGGAACTGGGCACCCTGTTCGGACGTGAACAGCACTACCGTGTTGTGGGCTGCGCCGGCCAGTTCCAAGGTGGTCAACAGTTCACCGACCTGCTGGTCCATGTAAGTGATCTCGGCCAGATAGCGGGCGAAATCCTCACGCGTTCGCTGGGTGTCTGCAATATTCGGCGGAAGTTGGAGTTGATCGGGCGGATACTGGGAGGCATCTCCCATAACCCATGGAACGTGCGGTTCCACCAACGCCACGACCAGACAGAAAGGCTGTTGCGCATCCCGGGCCATGAATTCGCGGACATCCGTCAGATCGTGCGCCTGAGTCGGATTGCGCACACAATTGCGGTCAAATCCGCCGACCGACTCGAAGGGAAATGCTTGGCGGGGTAGGACGTGCACCTTTCCCGCCAATCCCACCCGGTACCCCAATGGTTCCAGGTAGTGAGGCAGACTGCGCGTCGTCGGGCGGCTGGCTGAATGGTTCCAGGCACACCCGTTGCGCATCGGGTACTGGCCGCTGTACAGCTCGGCACGACAGGGCTGGCACATCGCCGAACAGAGGTAGGCTCGATCGAATACCAGGCTCTGGCGAGCCAGCGCGTCCAGGTGCGGAGTGCGGGCGTTCTGCCCACCGTACACCGGCAGGTCACGAAACGTGCAATCGTCGGCCATGATAATCAGGAAATTCGGCCGGTCCGCAGCACTGCCATGATGTTCGGTGGCGAAGGCGACCAGGATCCCAATCACTGCGACGATTGCCGGACCTGAACGAAGCGTCATGGTGCAGTTCTCCTCCTGGCGGAGCGGTGCGGAAAACACTGAAATTGCGCGGTGCCAGACGACACCGGCAGTTGTGCTATGATAATCGATCCGTGGTGGAGTCGAGGGGCCCTGTCGCGAGTTCCAGAGCCAGGACGGCGCCGCCACCCAACCGTGTTTTCCGGAGTTTCCATTCAAGTTCAAGCTTCATGAGGTGAGTAACGATGCGAATCAGTAGCAAATTCTTCTCCTGGGCCGTATTGCTGGGGGCTGTGACTGCCGCCCAAACAGCCATGGCCGACGTGCGCGTACCGAATATCTTCAGCGACCACATGGTGCTGCAGCGCGATCAGCCCAACAAGGTATGGGGTAAAGCCGATGCCGGGGAAAGCGTCACCGTATCCATCGGGGATGCGGTGAAACAAACCACGGCGGACGCCGATGGAAATTGGAGCGTCATGCTGGACCCTCTGGCGGTCGGCCAACCAAGGACGTTGACCGTCTCCTGCGACCATAACAAGGTAGTGATCAAGGATGTGTTGGTCGGCGAGGTTTGGATTTGCTCCGGGCAGTCCAACATGGAGTGGCGAGTTAACAATGTGAATGACCCTGATCTGGTCAAAGCCACTGCCAGGTTTCCCAAGATTCGCATGATCAACTATCCGAACACGGGCAGCCAGGAACCGATCTGGACGCACCCCGACGCAAATTGGATGGTTTGTTCGCCGGAAACGGTCGGTGATTTCTCCGGCGTCGGTTATTTCTTTGGACTTCAGTTGCACCAAGCCTTGGGAGTACCCGTCGGCCTGATCAACAACGCGTGGGGAGGCTCCGCCGCCGATGCATGGATCAATCGCGACTTGTTGGAAGCCGACCCGGTGTACAAGCCCACCATGGATCGCTGGAAACAAATGGAAGCCCAGTACGCGGCCTTGTCGGCCAAGTCCGAATTGACACAGGCAGAACAGCGGCAGTTGGCCCAATTGAAGCGACAGATGACCGGCAATCAGCGGCCCGGCAATATTTACAATGGAGTGCTCAAGTCGCATTTGGGCTACGGCATTCGCGGGGCGATTTGGTACCAGGGTGAGTCGAATGCTAGTCGAGCCTACCAGTACCGCCATATTTTTCCGAAGATGATCCAGAATTGGCGGGACGAATGGGGGGCCGGCGACTTCCCTTTCTATTGGGTGCAATTGGCTGACTTCCGCGCGGAGAAACCCGAGCCGTCGGAAAGCGATTGGGCGGAATTGCGCGAAGCACAAACGATGACCATGTCCAAATTGCCGCATACGGGACAAGCGGTCATCATCGATGTCGGCGAAGGGAAGGATATCCACCCCCGCAATAAATTGACCGTTGGCCAGCGGTTGTCGCGTTGGGCGTTGGCTCATGATTATGGATTCGACGTGGCGGCGGCCAGCCCGATGTACAAGTCCATGGAGAAGAAAGGCGATCGCATCATCCTTTCGTTTGAACATGTGCACGGCGGCTTCCGGCCCTTTGATGTCAACGAACCGATCGGTTTTGCCATCGCTGGCCAGGACCGCAAGTTCGTATGGGCCAAAGCCAAGATCGTCGACGGAAATCGCATCGAGGTTTCCAGCCCCGACGTACCCGATCCGGTCGCGGTACGCTACGCCTGGGCCGACAATCCGGTTTGTAACATGTATGACCAGTTGGGGTTGCCATTGACGCCCTTCCGCACCGACGACTGGCCCGGGATCACGGTCAACAACTACTAACGCGCACGGCACTGCCCGGCGCGGGGTATCTTGCCCCCGTGGCCCAGTACCACCTGGACTGACGGCGACGTAGCGCATCTCAGCGCCGGTCGCATCTCGCGATGCGGCCGGCGTTTTCTTCGGGGATCGGCTGAGGTTCGCGCCGTTGGTGGAACGACAATGCCCAGAATCGGGCCGCACCAAAGCGTCACCAGTGGTTTCGGATCGGGATCGAAGATGCTGTACGGCAGATGCCAGGGAATCAAATCAGCCGTCTTGAGTGTCCCGCCGCAGCACCATCCACCAACGATGTGTCCTATCTCGTGCGTGAACGCCATGACCATCCATGACGCAACAAGGAGCAGCACGAAGCCGAGAATCCGATTTGCCAATCAGTCACGCCTCGGTTGTCCGCAAAATGGTTGAGTGGACGAACGATAACCCTCACCGGGCCGGGAAGGTTGATTGTCCACCCAGCAACGGTCGCAAACCCGGCTCCAGTGCACGGGATAGTTTTAACTGTTCTTTGGACTCGTGCTCGTACTCAGCATCGCGGTACTCGTACTCGACCGCTGGTTCGAACACCGCGTCGGCCCGCGCGATCAATCGCGTCAACATTGAAACAACCCGTTTGAGCAGCGAATTGAGTTCGCGATGGCGAGCATCGTCGAGTCCGCCGGTTGCGGAAAGCACGTCCTGAATCGCGGCACACTCGAGCGCCGAACCGCACGCGACGTCGAGA
>RFIQ01000350.1 GCA_003695565.1 Planctomycetota bacterium
ACTTCGCACGATCGATAGGGATGGCAAACCCGATGCCCTGAAAGGCTCCGCTGCGAGTCGAGATGGCAGTATTGATGCCGATCACACGGCCGTCCAAGTCGAGCAACGGACCTCCGGAATTCCCTGGATTGATCGCCGCGTCGGTCTGAATAAACTGCCCGGTTACGGCCTCGGACAATCGCCGATACCGTCCCGTACCGCTGATAATGCCCGCACTGACCGATGAATCCAACGTGAAAGGGCTGCCGATCGCCAACACCCAATCACCCACATGCAATCCGCGAGACACCCCCAGATCGGCCACGGGAACCGGCTCCTCGGTGTCCAATTGAATTATGGCCAGATCGCTGCGCGGATCCGATTTCGTCTCGCGCACGCCGAACTCGCGGCCGTCCGGCAACCGCACTTCGATGCGACGAGCGTTCTCGATCACGTGATGATTGGTAAGAACCAGGCCGTCCGCAGACACGATCACCCCCGAACCCACGCTGTCGAAAACCTGCTCGTCGGGCCCCCCTACAATCTCCAGGATGGAATTCTCCGACTCGACCTGTGTCTGGCTCAGGATTTTCACCACCGACGGCAGCGCCTTCTCTGCCGCCAACCGGAAAGCCAGTGACAGGTCCCGCGCCCGAGCCGCTGCGCGAGCCGCAGTTCGCGGATCAACCTTGGACGAATCCGATTGTGGCGGCGCATCCACCTTCGCCGACGACTCTCGGGGAGCATCGGCTCGGTCTACAGATGTGGACGCCGCCCCTGCTTGCGGGCTCGGCATCGGGCTGACCTGAACCTCTCCCGGACCAGCACCAGTCTGGCCGGCTGATCCGCGTTGGATCGCCAAAGGGGACTCGTTCAGGGACTGCGCACACAGATTGCCAGTGCAACACGTGGCCATCATGCAGGCCGCTACCCATCTCCCTATGCATTCTATGCATGCCCAAGAACCGTAGCTCACCATTCGCCCCTTCGCAGTGTTGCGCTTCGCGAGAATAAGTTAAACAGATTGCCTGCCGATCCGATGCTGCCGGGCCGCCTGCATGCGGCTAGGCGAGATGTTATCGAGCCCGATGACATTGTAGCCTATGGCCCGAGCTGACAGGACACCAATCCGTCGAGGAATCCGACGCTCTCGGACGCTTAGATCCGGTGCTGATCCGCTTCCATGCCTCCTAACGGCGAGAAATCGGCCTCACCCCTGACAACTCAGCTACCCCTTCCGCCAAGGCAGCCATAGGCAGGGGCTCCGAAGCATCCGACGCGCAGCGCCGCGATGGGATTTACCGGGCCGATGCCGCGTTGAGCATCGCCAGCGATCCGAGGCCATAAAAAGTATATTCGACGTCCTCAGAGACATCGAATTCGAATCCGGCGAACCCTCCGCCCAATCGTTCCATGGAAAGAATGTATTTCTCGACTGCATCGCGGTAGATCAGGTCCATGGCGTGTGCGTCTGCTAACGTCACCAATGCGGTAAACGTGGACAATACATCGGCGACGGGGATTCGCGAATTGGCTTGAAAACCACCTTCTGCGGTCTGCAGCTCGGATAGAAAGACGGCCGCTGCGCGCCCAATCTCCGGCGTAAGCCGGTCCAATACCACCAGCGCGCCGACGCCGGCGGCCGTGGGATTCGCCCCTGATCGCTTGCCCACCCGAACCTCGACGAATCCTCCATCGGGTCGCCGCTGTCCCTCCAGAAACTCAACCACTTGCTCCGGTGACGGGACGGGATAATCCAGCAACTGGTAACACAACAATGTCAGAAATGTTTGGTAGGTACTGCCCGCACGGCTTTCAAAGGTCTTGCCGTAACCACCATCCGCGCATCGCAGTCGTTCCAGCAGATCTGGAACGCGCGCCTGCCACCCCGTCGGCAGGTCCGCAAACGCATCGATGCCACAAGCAGCTTCAATCAGCTTTACCGAGTAGATCAAGGACAACAGGTCCACGATCGTCTCGTTTCCCTGAGTCCGACTGCGCAAGAAGTCAGCGGCGCGCTCGGCCACCGGCCCCTCCAGCAATCCCAGCATCGTCAGCGAGCGAAGAGCGAAACTCGTGTAATACGGATCGCTGGCCCCCTCCCTGCCGCGCCAACCACCGTCGGGCTGCTGGGCGGCGAGCACGTACTCTCCATGGCGGTTACGAACTTCATCGGGAAACGACGATGCCCCCACGATCAACCGCAACATCAATCGCTCGAGGTAGCTCAGTCTAGTATCGCCGCTCATGCTCACTCATGCGTTCAACTGCGTCGCTGCGTGGGTGTGGATAGGAGTGTGGGTGGCGACAGCGGCTGGCGGTCCTGGCGCATTTACTTGCAATAAACAGAACGATTTCAAGCTTTTCGACCGTCCCCTTGCTGGAGGTAATCTTCAAGCCTCGCCCGCAGGTCGGAGGGAATCTCCATAGACGCCATTTCTGATGCAGCCCGAACTTTGCAACATACGGCTGTGGTCTTCCCCGTCGCGATCGTCGTCCCGTCGCGCGATACCGTGTAAGATGTAGTTAAACTGCTCCGCCCTATCCGCTCCACTGCAACTTCGATTTCCAATTCGTCCTCGAACTTCGCTGCACCTTTGAAGTCACATTCGACATGCACCCTCGGCCAACTCAAGTGCCAGCCGTCTCCGAGATCGGCCATCACGCTCACGCCCAGAAAGCGCCAAAATGCGTGCTCCGCCTGCTCCATGTAACAAAGCAAAGCGGAAAAATGTGCGATACCCGCCGCATCGGTCTCACAGAACTCGACCCGGCGGGTGAATCGAAATGCGCCACCCACTGAAAAAGCCTTTCCGGATCTCACCGCAAAAGAGGACCGTCCGATTGCTGTTCGCTGGACGGCCCCTGCGTCGAGCGAGCATCCTACGCCGATCTGCGCAACAAAAAACGCCTCGCCCCACCGGTCGTGAGCCGAGACGTGTACGGTTTGCGATTGGGCGAAACAACGGCCGTGGCCATCCCGCCCCTAGACGCTTCGCTTCTTGGCCGCAGCCAAGGGCAATTACTCGCCCACGTACGGGAGCAACGCCATGAATCGCGCTCGCTTAATCGCCTTCGTAACCGCATGCTGGCTGATCGCCGTGCAACCGGTCTTGCGGCGTCCCACGATTTTCCCGTGGCGATTGATCAACTTCTTCAGCGTGTCCAAGTCCCGGTAATCGACAAACATCGGCCGTGGACGATGCCCATCCACGAACAATGGATCCTTCTTCTTTGTTCGCGATCGGATCCGAGACCGTTTGCGGGCTCGGCTCTTGGCCGTAGGTGCTCGACGCAGTGTTGACATTAGTTCCCCATCAAAACTTATTCAGTATCCGATGAACGCCAAACACGTTCCATTCCACGGAACGCACTGGCAGAATCCCCTCTATGGGTTCCCCACCAAGTCAGGTGGGTCGGCCTTTGATAGACACGAACCCTAGTTTATGCCTTCTACCAATTCCAGCAAACCCCACCCCTACAGAATTTTGATGCCCTTCGCTCGACCGAACTACTACCGGATGGGCCGCGCCGCGGTTTCGAGGGGCCACCCCCTTCTTTAGGATGCCGTAGACACGCCCATTGGCGGATGCAGGCAAAACAGCCGCACAAGCTGCACTTCGTGCTCGGACAAGCTTGGTTCGTGGGGCGAGCACCCTGCCTGCCATGCGGCACCATCCCACGGCCGCAGGCTGATCGCTGACGCCACGAACCTGGCTACTCTAAGACCACCACTTGACGGAGCATTCGACGCCATCGCGGACCCGCTTGAGGAACTCGCAGCGCAACTTCTCGCGATGCTCCGGCGCGCCGCCGGCTTTCAGATTCCCGAGAACGCCAAGACCGGGTGATCGACAAATTGCGTGCAGCGACCCCAATTCGCGTAATCCGTTTCGTCGATACCGACCACAACGCCTACTGGCATCAGGTGACTGCGACGCGCCAAAACGTAGGGAGCCGATTTTACCGTTCGAATGAGAATGCGGAACGAAGAGAAATCGGGGCGAAAATCGATGTGGCTAAGGGGACTAAGTTTGACTGTCGCAGCCGGCGCACTACGTTTGGTTTGTCCCATCGGTTTCAGGAGGTGAAGACCATGTACGCCCGATTATTTAAGTTCCTGAATGATAAGACGGCAGCAACTGCCCAAGAGTACGCCGTAATGGTAGCCGGGGTCGTGCTGGTGACCGCCAGTTCGATCAATGGAGTCGGCGTCGTCACCGGAAAGATGATGAACCGGGTCATCGAG
>RFIQ01000351.1 GCA_003695565.1 Planctomycetota bacterium
GGCCAGGATCTGGCGGGAGGAACGTCCCCAAGTGGAAAAACAAGCCGATGCGCTAAGCGACGCTATTCGGCGAGCCGCGGCACCCGTTGATGCCGACGAACGTGGCAACGATGGGGACGATCCGCTGCAGCGCATTTTGGCTGAGTACCGCGCATTGTTTGACGCCGAGCATGGCGGCTTTGGGAACCGGCCGAAATTTCCTCCTCACGGCGCTCTGTTGATTTTGGCTCAAGCCAGTCGGCAGGGCGACGACGAAGCCCGGCACATGCTCCGCGCGACGTTGGAGGCGATGTGGTGTGGTGGCATCCACGACCATGTAGGAGGCGGGTTCCACCGGTATTCGACGGACGAGCGATGGCTGTTGCCGCATTTCGAGAAGATGCTGTACGACAACGCCCAATTGATGCGGGCCTATGCCGAAGCTTACGCCATCACCCGGGCCCCCCTCTATCGCTCGGCAATCGCGGATATCTTTCGGTGGCTACAACGCGACATGCGCAGCCCGGATGGAGGATTCTATTCCGCACTGGACTCGATCAGCCCCGGCGGTGGAGAAGGGGAGTACTACACCTGGACGATTGCCGAAGTCGAGGATGTCTTGGGACCTGAAGAGGGAGAGCACTTCGCGACGACTTATCACTTCGAACCGGCAGGCAATTACCTGGAGGAATCGACCGGGCATCGCACGGGGCGCAACATTCCGTACCTGCACCGAAACCAGATTGATCTGGCGCTGGATCAGCGGTTGGCACGAGCTCGAACCAAATTGCTGGAGCATCGTCGGAAGCGTCCTCGGCCGGCTCGAGACGACAAGGTACTGGCGGGCTGGAACGGGCTGATGATTGCCGGATTGGCGCGCGCCGGCCAGACCTTGGACGATCCGACGTACGTCGAGTCGGCTGGCCAGGCCGCGGAATTCTTGCTGAGCCAGATGCGGGATGGCGATGCACGATTGTTGCGCTCGTGGCGCACTGGCAAGGCGGGAATCCTGGCGTATCTTGATGATTACGCGTATACCATCGATGGCTTGCTGGAATTGCATGCGGCCTCGGGGGAATCGCGGTGGCGTACCGCTGCCGTCGAACTCACCGACCAGGCGATTGAGTTGTTTGGCGACACCGGAGAAGGGGGCTTCTTTTTTTCCAGCACTTTGCACGAGACACTCTTGTTGCGGGCCAAGGGGCTGAGCGGCGGTGGGAACCTGCCTGATCCCAATGGGGTGATGGTACGAGTACTACACCGCCTGGCAACCGACCCGCAAATCGACGCCCAGCAGCGGGCGAAGTATGCACAGTTCGCTGCGCGAACCATCCAGGCGTTGCGTAGCACGTGGACCCGGAATCCGCGGCAAGTCGAACATCTGGTGTTGGCCATGGCAACTCGCCCGGCGGAGGGACCGCCGGCGGGAGGGAATCTGCCCGCCAATCGATATCGGGATGCCGTGGTGGCGGCGCAAGTCGAACCGGTGGCGATCCAAACCAACGCCAGCGGTGCCGTGGTCGCGGTCGAGCTTGGGTTGCACTTGCAAATTGCCGACGGATTTCACCTCTATGGAGCAGAGGATTCTGAGGCTCCAGCCATCGTGCAGGCCCTCACCGTAACGTTAAAGCCTGCCCAGGAGTGGAAAATGGTGAAGATCGAGTTTCCGTCCGGCGAGCGGCAGATGGATGCAATCCTGCAACGCGAGATGGTTCGCTACCACGACGGTATCGACATTCGACTGTGGATAGAGCCGGAAGAGAATGCAGCCGTGTCTCCGCCCCCCATCTCGGTCGAGGTCAAATACCAGGCTTGCGATGCAACGCGTTGCTTAGCGCCTGTCCGCTTTATGCTGACCGTTTCCCTCAGCAAACAACCGCCGGGGCCCGTCCAGCCCACCGCTGCAGGGGCCAAGTAGATCCCCCCTCGGCGCGTCGCATTTGGCATCACTGGGCAACCGCCCAGCGAAGTCGGTGTGGAAGTGCGGTGGGATTGTTCGGGTTACATCGACGATTCTGACGTCCGTGGAGACAAACTACGGGAATCATCTTAGCCAGATTTGCCACGCTCTCGATTCGATCCAATGGTTTCCTGATGCGGTAGTGCGCATAGGCACGCTGAAGGTGTGTATAGGTGCCTCCGCGCGGTCCAAACGCCCCACCAGGTACCGGCTTAGGTCGGTAAAAAATGGCCCGATGATGACCCTGAACCTCCGATCTATCCTACGTTTGCCCCAAACTACGGCGCCGAGGAGCGAATTTGCCGCCACGGTACAGCTTCCCTCCCCGTTTGTCGCAGCTTGTGCATTAACCGGAATCATTGCAGTAGTAGAGCTCTTGATGGCGTTATTCTTTCCAGCGTTGCTCAGCCAGCATGTCGGACCTGTACAGGCGGCCGTCTTTCGCTCCGCTTTGCTGGCCGTATTCATCTCTCCCTTCGTATTCGGCTTGTTGGTACAACCGTTGGCGAGGGCTGCGGAGATAGTGCATCGCCAGCACCAGACTGTTGTCAACGATCTGATGGAGGGAGTTGTCGTAGTCGATTGTCAGGGACGAATCGTGGAGTGCAATCCTGCGGCGCGCCGCATGCTGGGAATCGAAGGTGAAGAATTCCCCCCTGAGACGCGCATGCAACAGTTCCTGGCGAACGCCAAGGGAAACACACACCCTCCCGAACGTTGGTGCCAACAAGCATCGATCGAGTCCACGCTGCATTCCATGTCGGGGACGATCTTGGATGTCGAATTCACCTGCCGACCCTTGTCGCGGGATGATCAGCCCACCTTTGTGCTTGTCCTGCGGGATATCAGCGCCCGTAAATCGCTCGAGCGGGAGTTGGAAGAAAAGCATGGCGAATTGCTGGAGGCCTCCCGTCGAGCTGGCATGGCGGAAATCTCCACCGGGGTGTTGCACAACGTAGGCAATGTGCTGAACGGTGTCAGCGTGTCCGCCGGGTTGATTCGGGATCGCAGCCAGACATCGGTCTTGCGATACCTCCCCCGCATCAGCCGTTTGTTACAGGAACATGCGCAGGACTTACCTCAGTTCCTGGCCAGTCCTAAGGGTCAGGACTGCATTTCGCTGATCCATGTGGTTGGCCAGGAAAGCCGTCGCGAGGCGGAATGGATGAAAGAGGAGATCGAGACGCTGGATCAAACGTTGCAACACGCCCTGGAAATCATTCGTTGGCAACAAGATGCGGCAACCGGGCGTCGATGCAGCAGCATGATGGATGTGTGCGAAGTACTGGATAATGCGCTGAAGATATGCGAGGCCAGCTTAAGGCGTCATGGGGTGCAAGTGGTGCGGGATTACCAGTACCACGGTCCGGTACCGATCGACCATCCTCGCTTGACGCAAATACTGATCAATTTGATCGGCAATGCCAAACATGCGTTTGAAGGTGCGCAAGTGCAATCCAAATCCATCACACTGCGCACCGCTGCGGCGGACGGCGGTGAGATCATCATCGAAATCGAGGACAACGGCAAAGGGATTCCCCCGGAGCGGTTGGCCCGCATTTTCGACTTCGGATACACAACCGGATTGGAGACCAATTACGGAATTGGTTTGCATTCCTGCGCATGCCTGGCCACCGAACTGGGAGCGCGTTTGTCTGCGGTTTCCCCAGGCGAAGGAGGTGGAGCGTGTTTTCGACTGTCGCTACCTACCCACGAGGGAGCCATATGTCCAGTCTAGAGAATCCGTATCGTAGAGTGCTGGTCGTCGATGACAATCCAGCGCTGCACGACGACTTCGAAAAAGTGCTGCGATCGCCCCGGCAGGGTAGCGAGTGTGACGCTCTGGCCGCCTCGTTGTTCGGCGACGGCGTGACGTCGGATGCACCGGATGGATTCGAATTGGACCATGCCCTGCAGGGAATGGAAGGCGTCGAGCTCGTGCGTGCCGCGGTGGAACAGAAACGGCCTTACGGCGCGGCCTTTGTCGATGTACGCATGCCACCGGGTATCGACGGTGTGGAGACGATCGAGCGGATGTGGGCCATCGACCCCAAACTTCTATGTGTTGTCTGCACCGCATACTCCGATTACTCACTGGCCGAGATGCGGGCGCGCCTCAAGGGAAAAGGAAGTTTCTTGCTACTGAAAAAGCCCTTCGATCCGGTGGAGGTACAACAACTGGCCGCGACGCTGAGCGAAATGCGGCAATTCGAGAATCAAGCCGGATTGCGACGGGAGGAACTGGAGCGGATGGTCGCCGAGCGCACGCAACAGTTGCGTTTGTTGGCGGAAACGGACCCCTTAACGCATTTGCCGAATCGAGCCTCCTTCCTGGACGCTCTGCAAAAGTGCGTCGTCAAACGTCAATTCGCTTCCCGGTCCGAGTCGGCCGTACTGTTCATCGACTTGGATAACTTCAAACTCATCAATGACACGCTGGGACACGGCGCCGGCGATCAACTGCTGGCCGAATTGGCCAAGCGCATCCGGTCGCACATCCGCAGCAACGATATGGTCTTTTCAGTGGGCGGATCGCTGCCCGCTCGGCTCGGAGGAGACGAATTCGCGATTCTGATTGACGATCTGAATCATACAAGTCATGCGGACGAGATTGCGCAGCGATTGCAAACGGCCCTGCAAGATCCGATCGAAATCGGCGGACGGAAGCTGTTCGTCAGCGCCAGTATCGGCATCGCGTTGATCGACTCTGAGACGACGGACGCCATGGACGTCTTGCGACGTGCCGACACAGCGATGTACGCGGCCAAACGCGCCGGCAAGAACCAGGTGCAAACGTACGTGCCCGGCATGAAGATCGAGGCCAATAACCAGCTCGACCTGGAAACGAACCTGCGGTCTGCTTTGGACAACGATGAATTCGAACTCTATCTTCAGCCCATCGTCCGATTGGAGTCTCAAGCCATCGCAGGATTCGAAACCCTGCTGCGCTGGCGAGGCAAGGATGGTCGATTGCGATTGCCCGGCGAGTTCATCCTGGCTACCGAGGAATCCGGGCTGATCGTGCGGATCGGCAAATGGGTACTGCGCCGCGCGTGTGAAATCGTAGCTAACCATCGCGCCAACCACGGCGAAGACTTGCACTTGAGTGTCAACTTTTCGCGCCGTCAGCTGATCGAAACGACATTCATCGAAGACGTGCGAAACATAATTGAAGAATTCGATGTTCCGCCATCTTGTTTCAATTTTGAGATTACCGAGTCGGCCATGATTGCCGATGCGCGAATCACCTATGGTGCAATCAAGGAATTGCGCGATCTGGGCGTGGGGATCCACTTGGATGATTTCGGCGTCGGCATGTCGTCACTGAGCAGCCTGCGGAATTTCCCCATCACTGCGATCAAAATCGACCGCTGCTTCATCTCGGGCGAGGATGGCCTGTGCGATCTGACGTTAGTGGAGGCCATCCTCAGTATCGCTGAGGCGTTGGACCTCAGCGTCATTGCCGAAGGAATTGAAACTGAAGATCAATTGGCCGCGTTGCGGTCGATGGGCTGCACGTTCGGCCAAGGGCATCTGCTGGGATATCCTATGCCTGTCGACGAGGCGCTGGGCCGCTTACGCGAGGGCAAACAATCCGAATCGTTGCGATCGATGATTCCCAGGTTGGCACCTCCCATCAACGCTCCTGGAACGGCCTCCACGGACGTGCCGCCCTCGATTTCCGCTGTCCAGCGCTGAGACAGCCGGACTGGGATGTCTTTCCATTCCTAGGGCCGAGTAGGGCGCTCAGCCGCTAGCCCGCCCTGGCACGCCCGTGACGACAGCCTTGCATTGCAGGCCTTGCCAACCGGGATCCGCATCGAGGCTCGAATGGACAGCCGCCAGCGGATGGTCGCGCGTTGACACCTCCAGCGGTTATCTGGGTACAATGGTGCGGTAAGAATATCAGCTCTGCTGAGGTCTGTTCGGGACCAGAGGCAAGGGTGCGAAATGCGGCTCGCCTGCCGATCCGCCTCGCGAGGACTCGGCGGCCCTCAGCCTGGGTTGCGCACGGGGCAGATTGCCCCACCCTTACCCTGCCATCGCGTTGCTGACCGTACGGCTTACCCACCTAGTGCACCGGGCGGCCCCGCCTCCATTGCCGCCCCAATGATTTGCAGGAATGCATCGAACATGTTCAACCGAGTCTTTGCCGGCCCGTCTTCTCTAATGCGCACATTTGTCATTTGCGTGGGCTGCATGATGGGGGGACGAGTTGTTGGCGCGGACCAGGCGGTTCAATTCGATCGTGACATCCTGCCCATTCTGGCCGACAAATGTTATGCGTGCCATGGCCCTGACGCTTCGCAGCGAGCCGCCGAATTGCGTTTGGACGACGCTGGAGATGCCGTGCGCGACCGCGGCGGTTATCAAGTCATCGTCCCAGGTAATCCAGAGGACAGCGAATTGGTTCGCCGAATCTGGGCTGAACCAGATGAACAGATGCCTCCAGCCGATTATCGAAAGCAATTGACTGCCCGCGAGCGGCGGGTCTTGGTCGCGTGGATTCGACAGGGGGCCGAGCGTCCCGCGCATTGGGCGTACATGCCGCCCCGTCGACATCCGATACCGCCGATCAGCGAGGGGACCGCGGCTCGCAATTTCATCGATGCATTTGTGCTGGCACAACTTCAGGAGCGCGGAATCAGGGCCAATCCGCCTGCAGACCGCCGAACCTTGTTGCGTCGCCTGAGCTGGGATTTGATCGGATTGCCGCCGACCGACCAGGAGCTTGCGCACTTCTTGCACAATGCTTCTGCCGATGCGTATGAGATGGAGGTGGACCGCCTGCTGCAATCCCCGCATTTCGGCGAGCGCATGGCAGTATTGTGGCTGGATCTAGTGCGTTATGCCGACACGGTCGGATACCACGGGGACCAAAACGTCTCCATTTCGCCCTACCGAGATTATGTCATCCACGCTTTCAACTCGAACAAGCCGTGGGATCAATTCACCGTCGAGCAGTTGGCCGGAGATTTGCTGCCCGAGCCCAGTGTCGAGACGCTGGTGGCATCGGGCTACAATCGTTTGGGCATGATGTCAGCCGAAGGAGGCGTCCAGCCCGAGGAGTACCTGGCCAAGTATGCCGCCGATCGGGTGCGCAATGCCGGCACGGTCTGGTTGGGGTCTACCTTGGGCTGCGCTGAATGCCATGATCACAAGTTCGACCCCTTCACCACGCATGACTTCTATTCCTTCGCAGCTTTCTTCGCCGACATCAAGGAACAGGGGTTGTACGCCGGGGCACACAACACTGGCAAGTGGGGACCGAGCTTGGACGTCCCCGACCCGCAGTTGCCCGCCTTGCTAGCCAGCCTCGACCTGGAACTCGACGCCTTGCGAACTCAACTCCAGCGGCATAGCGACGAGAGCGCGGAACGGCAGGAGGTGGCAAAACGGATCGAGGCGTTGGAGGCGCAGCGGAAAACGCTCGTGGCGGAGCATACGCGATCGACGTTGATCACCGAGACCGTGACGCCGCGTGAGATGCGCGTGCTCCCTCGCGGCAATTGGATGGACAAGTCGGGTGAAGTCGTGACTCCGCAGATCCCTCAGTTCCTGGGACGCTTGCAGCCATCTCACCGTGCTACGCGACTCGATTTGGCACGCTGGATCGTTTCCCGTGACAATCCGCTGACCGCACGAGTAATGGTCAATCGATTGTGGAAGCTGATGTTCGGCAGGGGGTTGTCCAAGACGTTGGACGATGTGGGGTCCCAGGGCGAAGTCCCCAGCCATCCTGAATTGCTCGACACCCTGGCGGTGGAGTTCATGGACTCGGGGTGGGACGTCAAGTATATGTTGAAGCTCATTGCTACTTCGGCTACGTACCAACAGTCCTCGCAACCGCGTCCCGAGCTGGAGGCGGTGGACCCTTACAACCGTCTGTTGGCGCGGCAATCGCGTTACCGCTTAGATGCGGAATTTTTGCGCGACAATGCGTTATCGGTCAGTGGTTTGCTGGTGCGTGTCGTTGGCGGGCGTAGCGTCAAGCCGTACCAGCCGCCGGGACTGTACGAGCACTTGAATTTCCCCAAACGCGTCTACGAAGCCGACGTCGGTGCCGATCAATACCGCCGCGGCGTGTACACGCATTGGCAACGGCAATTTCTCCACCCGGCATTGAAGGCCTTCGATGCCCCCTCCCGCGAGGAATGTACCGCCCAGCGGCCGCGCTCGAATACCCCGCTGGGAGCTCTGGTTCTGCTGAACGATCCTTCCTATATCGAGGCCGCGCGAAGGTTCGCCCTGCGTGCCCTCTCCGATGCACCACGGGAGGCGGCAAGCCGCGCCGATTGGATGGTGCGGCAGGCCGTTGGCCGCCCAGCCGAGCCGGAGGAGATCGCTATCCTGGTCGATTTGGCGCAGGCCGAGATGAACGATCTGAGCGGCCGAACGGCAGACGCCCAGCAACTGCTGGCGGTAGGCCAGGCGCCGGCAGGCGCAGGCGACCCAGTGGAATTGGCTGCCTGGACCGCGGTCGCCCGCGCCATTTTCAATATGCACGAATTCGTTACACGGAATTAATCGATGGATGAGTTGCAGCATTTCCGGATGCAGGCATTGCGCAGATCGTTTCTCGGTCGATCTGGCGTTGGCGTGGGGCTCGCTGCGTTGGGCACACTGCTGCGCGGCGATGGACTGGCCGCCGACGGGTCGCAGCGGCCGGCGACCGAGTGGCCCGGCGCCGTGCGCCCCTTGCACTTCCCTCCCCGCTGTCGTCGCGTCATCCATCTGTGCATGGCGGGAGGTCCGTCGCATTTGGAAACGCTGGATTACAAACCAAAACTGCGGGACATGGATGGACAACCGATGCCCCAATCCTATACCGCGGGGCAACAGATCGCGCAGCTCCAGGGGCAACGCGACCGGTTGAAATGCCTGGGGCCGCAACACGGGTTCCTTCGTTGTGGCCAGTCCGGCCAGATCATCAGCAGTCTTTTACCCCACATCGGCAGCGTGGCCGACGAACTTTGCATCATCAATTCGATGCACACTGATCAGATCAATCACGATCCGGCTCATACATTGATGAACACTGGTACCAGCATTCCCGGCCGGCCTTCGATGGGATCCTGGCTGTTGTACGGGTTGGGATGCGAAACCGACGATTTGCCCGGATACGTAGTGATGACCAGTGTCGGGGGTGGGCAATCGCAACCCATCGCTTCCCGACAATGGCACAGCGGTTTTCTGCCCAGCCGATTTCAAGGAGTCGAATTCCGCTCGAAGGGGGATCCCGTGCTTTACGTCAACAGCCCGGCCGGCGTGGACATGGCACGACAAGGACGATTGGTCGATGCGATCCGTCAATTGAACCATTTGTCCGAGGTCCGCCTGGCCGACCCAGAAATCGCCACGCGGATCGCGCAGTACGAATTGGCATTCAAAATGCAAACGTCGGTCCCCGAATTGATGGACATCTCCGATGAACCCCAGTACATCTTGGACATGTATGGGACGCGAGGGGCCGACGGAAGTTTTGCCGGGAATTGCCTGTTGGCCCGCCGTTTGGCCGAGCGGGGCGTGCGTTTCATCCAGCTCTACCACCGGGGATGGGATCATCACGGGGGAATCAAGAAGGGCGCCGAGGTGACCGCCCGACTGGTCGACCAGGGAACCGCGGCACTGATCAAGGATTTGCGCATGCGAGGCATGCTGGAGGATACCTTGGTGATTTGGGGCGGTGAGTTCGGGCGCACACCGATGGCACAGGGCTCCGGTCGCGATCACCACATCAAGGGTTTCTCACTCTGGATGGCAGGTGGCGGCATTCGCGGCGGTTTCCGCTATGGAGCCACCGACGAACTGGGTTATGCGGCTGTCGAAAATCCCGTTCACGTCAATGATTTGCACGCAACGATGCTCTACCTGTTCGGTATCGATCACGAGCGCCTGACGTATCGTTTTCAGGGACGCGATTTCCGATTGACCGATGTGGGTGGTCGTCCCTTGCGTGAACTCCTGGCTTAACCTGCGCATGATGGATGAGTCCAACCAACCCGATTGCGATGTGGATGGCACCGGTTCCGCGGGCGAGCCGCCGGCCGGCCGACTTTCCCTGCCTGCCAGGCTGTTGATTGGGGTGGTGACGATTTATCAGCGAGGCCTTTCACCACTGCTCGGGGCGAATTGCCGCTACCAACCGACCTGCAGCCGCTACATGATCGAAGCGGTGCGCAAGTACGGCGCGGTCCGCGGTGGGATGCGAGGCGTACTTCGCATCCTGCGCTGCCATCCGTTCCGGCCTGGCGGCTACGATCCCCCCTGACAGACTCGCCCCAGATTGGGTAGCCGGACGCGAGGGCGCAGGTGCACACGTCGGATGCCCACACGGGGCAACACCTTGTATTTTCGGCCGCATGTGCCGACACACGCGGAAATGTTGCCAGCCCGATTTCCACAGGAGGAAACAGCATGTCACGTATAAAACATCGAAGAAATTTTCTTCAGGGAGCGGGCGGGGCCATGGCGGCAAGCGCTGCGGTGGGAGGAACGGGAGGTCGCGCCGCCGAGGCGTTCCTCGGGGCCGCGGGTAGGACGGAAACGGAGGCACAGTCGGTACCGATAGCCGTGTTTGCCAAGCACCTGCAAGCCCTGCCGCCGGAGGAACTCGCCCGTCGCCTGGGAACGCTGCCCGTGGCCGGCATCGAGGCGACGCTGCGGCGGGGTGGCCAGATCGAGCCGGAGCGATTGGACGCGGAGCTGGGAAGACTGTGCGACCTGCTGGCCAGGTATGAACGGCGAATCGTCATCGCCGCCAGCGATGTCAACCGGGCGACACCCGCCGCCCAGCGGTATCTCCGTACTTTGGCCCGTCACGATATCCGGCTGTTTCGCATGGCATATTACCGGTACGATTTCAATCGCCCCATCGTGCCTCAGATGGAAGCGTTTGCTCGGCAGGCACAGGAATTGGCCGAACTGGCGAAGGCGGAAGGTGTTGCCGGTTTGTACCAGAACCACGCTGGGCGCAATTACGTCGGCGCTGCACTGTGGGACCTGGCGGAGGTGCTGCGGGAGGTCGGAGCGGACGACATCGGTGTGGCGGTCGATATCCGACATACTGGGGTCGAGTTGACCCAGAGTTTCCAAAGCGCCACGCGCCGCATCGACCCCCATCGCCGTGCGGTGTATGTCAAGGACTTCCGCTGGTCTGCCAATGGCCAACCGGAAAATGTGCCGCTGGGGCAGGGTTTGGCCCGGCCGGTCTTCGACGATCTACAGAGTCTGGGATTTCGTGGTCCGCTGTCGTTGCACATGGAATACACCGACCATCGAGATCCCAGCCAGGTCGAGGCCAGTTGGCGAGCCATTTGCAACGACGTACGGACTTTGCAACAATGGTTGCAATCACCTGAAGCGTCGCAGGGATAGCCCCGGACACCGTTCTGTTGATGGATCGGTCCCGCTTGTGCCCCGCTTCGGAGCCTCAGCGAAAGGAGGTTCGTCATGCCTGGCGACTCCCCGACCAAGACCGTTCCTACACTAAGGCCCGAATTGCCCGACTGCGGCGTTTACCTCCACTGGCCGGCCGAAGGAGAATCTTGGATCCATCCCGAGGACGTGGCCACCGTGCGCCAGCTCATTCCCAGCCGGCGTGTCCTGCGTCGTTTGCACTGGGATGGTCGATATTACCAGTTGCAGTACGGAAGGCACCGGATGCGCGTCCGCCCCACGCTGTGGACCCGTGTCGAGGGTGTCGATCTGGAGGTAGGGGAACAGGTGGAATTGCTCTCCAAGATGGGCAAGAACGATGCGGGCATCTACCGCATTGCCGAGATCGCTTTTCTTCCTCAGGTGCAACAAGTTGTCTATTACCTGCAGCGGGGCGACTTGCGAATGAATCATCCTTTCCGACGCGAGGATCTCCGTCCCTTGCACGTCCGACACCGCTTGCGATCCGACTTCTACAAGTTCGAACCGCCTGGATTCGACCGGTCCGCAGACATCGAGTTGCTCGACGTTGGCGACCTGGAAGCGGACGATGAGAGATGACCAGCCTGCCGCGCAGCGTGCCACCAAACGCCTGCCAAGGCAATGGCGGTCGACGCCGCGAACCACTGATAAAACGTTCCTCCGCTCCACCAAACCGGTTCGGGACGGATCGTTTCCGTGGCAATGCGGAATGCGCAGTAGGCGATGATGTAGGCCTTCATCAAGTGGCCTTTCCAAATACGACGCCGCGCCAACAGGAACGCAGCACCGGCGGCGAGCGCATGAAAGGCGAATTCATACAGTTGATTCGGATGGCGGGCCAGCGAATCGGTTGCTGCGCAGGCCATGCCCCAGGGAAGACTGGTGGGTGTCCCATAACAGCACCCTGCGCAAAAACACCCTAGCCGGCCGATAGCGATAGCAGCAGCCACGGGGACCACGAAGGCGTCGCCGGTTCGGACGCGCACGCCCAGCACCCATTCGGTCGCTTCCACGGCAACATAGCCCCCTACCAGGCCCGACAGAATCGTCTTGCCGTTGGCAAACCATGTGCCGGCAGTCAATACAGCCGTCCAATCGGACACGACGAACGGCAGTTTGGCTCCCAGCATGGCGCCGCAAAACGCGGCGATCACAATCGCCGCCCGCTGGTCGTCGGGCAGATCCAATCTCCGTCGACTGCACCGCCAGAGCCAGCCGCCAACGACCAGAGCAGTGAGAATTACCAGGGGATACAGTGCAGCGACGGGCATGAGAGGCAGTCCATCAATCGACCTGTTCGCTAGCCCATTGAAGATAGGCTGGCGCGCCCACCTCCAAGGTTTCTATCAGAATCTCGGGAACCTCGTAGGGGTGCCTCTCCTGCAGATGAGCTACCACTCGCGGAACTGCTGCCACCGTAGTCTTGATCGCCAGCCGCCATTCGGCCGAATCGCACACCTGGCCTTTCCAGCGATAGAAACTCCGGATCGGCCCGGTGACCTGCACGCATGCCGCCAGCCGTTGTTCTACCAGGTCGCGCCCCAAGTCCTCCGCCTGATCGGGCGATTCGACCGTTGTGACAATCATGGCTAGTGGCATGGCATTCACTTTCCTTCTTTCTCCGCATCGACCTGGCGCTCCGATTTGCCGCCAATCGAACTGGCCCTGGATGCAGTTGGCCGAGCGTTGCACGAGGGGCAATCGACTGGGCCTGTTCGATCACCGCATCGGTCTATTATTCCGTATCGAACTTCCCCGTGATAGACTCCCTGCTCGCACGCGCAGAGCGGCCCGTTGCCGCCGGTTCATTTCTAGGGGGCTACCGCCAGGGATGGATTCACGTTTTTGTACAGCGGGAGAAGCGGATATTCGGCCGTTCCGCACCGCTGGTTGGGGTGCAGTGCGTGGGCAGAGGATGCCAATCCCAGATTGGGAGCAGAATCCGCGTTCGGGACACTTTTTGCTTGAAAGTTCAAACCAATGTGTGGGCGCTTCACGCTGAAAACACCTCCGGATCAATGGGGACAGTTGCTGTTGCCGTTGGAGGACCGACATGGAGCACTGCAACAATGGCGGCCTCGGTACAACATCGCCCCGACGCAGAACATTCTGTGCGTCGTGGCTTCGCCGGGGGGGGAACTGGATTACCAGTACTTGCGTTGGGGATTGGTACCGCCATGGGCTGACGACCTGGCGATCGGAAATCGCATGATCAACGCGCGAGCGGAAACGTTGCTGGAGAAAAGGTCGTTTCGCGGCCCCATGCGGTCGCGGCGATGTCTGGTAATTGCCGACGGGTACTACGAGTGGAAACGCGAGGCCGACGGCAAGCAACCGTATTGGATTGCTCCCGGAGGGGGAGGAGCCATCCAATTCGCGGGATTGTGGGAAATCAATCGTAAAGCGGCGGAGGAACCGATCCTGTCCTGCGCGATTATCACCACCGACGCGAATGAAGAACTCAAAGAGATTCACGATCGCATGCCGGCGATTCTGCGTCGCGACGAGGCAGAGCGTTGGGCGAACCTGGACTTCCCCGCCGACCGGGCCCAACGACTGCTGCAGCCGGCGCCGCGGAATTGGCTGGTCGCGCACAAGGCGAATCGCATCGTGGGCAACCCACGTTACGACGGCCCGGAGTGTCTGCAGCCGCCGGATTGACGACCTGTTTGCATCGTCCTTTGGGGAACAGGGTATTCCGCAATCCGATGCGATTCTGACGTCGGGTGCAAGCCGATTTCAGTCGGCCAGCCCGCGGACCAGGCGGTCGATCAACGCATCGAGTTCCGTCTTGGCGATTCCCATCCGGGCCGCGGCCAGGGCGAACAAGCGCTTTTCCACCTCCGACAACCGTCCGTCGGCTGCCATCATCCGAATCAGATCGGCCAGCATTTGGTCCTGTTCCTCGCGATCCACCGGCAGCTTCAGACTCGCTTCGTTGCCGAGGGCGAATGCGATCGCTTTTTCCAGGTCCTCCTCCTGCAATCCCAGCTCGCTGCAGCGGTCGATCAACAGCGATATCTCCTGTTCGGACAAGCTGCCATCGGCGGCTGCCATGATGACCAGATTCTTCAAGTGATCCAAGCGTTGCACGGTGATCTCCAGAGAATTGCAAGTTGTGTTTCCAGGCACCCCCGGCACCGCGCCGGAACCCGCTTGATCCGTCGCTGGCACCCATGCCTCCCAGCGACCGACCGGATCATGCCCTACGGATGAAATGATCGGCATACGATCGTACATGTTTTCCGTTAAGCACGTGGACCATGCGCAATTGTTGAATCATGGCATCATTGAAGGAACCCGAGGGCAGGTGCACCAGTCGCTTGCGAAAAGTCCGCGCAATTCTGCGCAAGGCCGCGCCGGGCGCACAGGGGCTCAGCAGGGCGATGTGGTTCTCACGGGCGTGCAGGCAGGCCGCCCCCACCAATCGTTCCTCCAACCCTTGAAACATCTCCAACCGGGGGTCTTCCCACACATTGGGAATGGCACGGGGTGGGAACAGGAACATGGCACCGCCATAGGTGGCTAAAGCGATCCCCGGACCGATGACCTCCTGGCGAAAATCCGTGGCATAAAACGCCATCGTCGATTCATTGGCATGTTCCGCATACCAGGTTACCCGCCAGGGGTAATCCTGGGGATCGGCGGGAACGTCGAACAGCATCACGGTGCAATCGATCGTCCCCACACTGGGTGGAAGAACTTTAACGTAAATGTCGCCATCGTACCAGTGGCGTAGTGTTTCGCGGATGTCGATGCCATCCTTGATACTGGTGGTAAATTTCTCGGTCCGCGCCAAATCGGCTCCGATCAACGCTCGTGCGCGCTCGGTGACGCGCGTGCGGAAACTCTCGATGAGCTCGTCTTCCGGAGGCCACGAACACTGGGTGAAGGGATTCCACTGACGGCTCCATTCCTGTTGTTGCTCCTTCGTCGGACGCTTGCGCAATTGCAGCGACCGCCACACGCGGGGTGGTCCCGGCAGGCGGCTGACGACGTCCACCACATCGCCGTCAGGCAAACGGGCCTGATCGATACCCATGGTGACCATGGGCATGTCGGAGAAGGGATCGCCAAAGGGATAATTCCGCGCGGTTTCTACCAGATGGATGGCGAATTGATCTCCCAGGATTTGTTGGGCTGCGATGGCCATGGTGTACAGATCCGGGGTCATGCGATGCTCGATCAGGGTCAGGTTGCGGATGTACTTCAAGCACTGTTTGAGCAACAGCGGAGTGATGCGGCGGGCCCGTTTCCCCAAGTCCTGGAGATAACTGCTGCGAGCCGAAAGCAAGAGTTGTTTCACACCGTCGATGGCCAGGTCCGCGTCCTCCTCCAACCGTTGCCGCGCTTGTTCATACAAGCCGGTGATGAACGGCAGTTCTCCGAACAGGAACGCCAGCGAATTGGGGTGGACATCCCATCGCTGCGTCTCGGATACGCTATCGTGCTCCGGCACCGCATCGGCCGGACGCTGGTACGCCTCGCGCAACCAGGGCCATTCCAGGATCGAGCAGAGTGCAACCACGTGGCGGTGTTCCTGTTCCAGTCCGCGCAAGCGGTTGGCCATGTACTGCAGCCGCTGCGTGACCTGGGTGTCGAAGGGGCGCGGAACGCTGGGCAGAATCGCGGTTGCAAATCTCTCCAACGATACGGTGCGCAGCGCGTAGGCATCGGGCATTGCGGCAGCAATGGGGCGAAAGTGATTCGTCTCCAAGTCGGCGAACTCAATCCTCCAGTGCTCTCCCAAGGCGACTCGCAAGGCGGTGATCACCGGCTGGCAAGGATCGAGGGGTACGTAGCTGCAGGGAATCGTCGCGTCGCCGACTGATTCGTCCGACTGGTCGGGAGCCCAGGGTTGCTCCGCAAACGATTGATAGTCGGGCTGGGGAGGCTGCAGGACGATCGAGGGCCGTGGCAGGTCGTCGACGCCGGCCAGGACCTGATGGCGAAACGATTCCGGCAGAGGGACGACCAGGCAGTCGCAAGGATGGTTGAGCAACCATTGCCGAATGGCCAGCGCGCAATTGCCGCTCCCGTGCACGACCGGCACGCACATGATCCGATCGCTGAGGCGAAACGGCGTCAAATCGTTCTTGGAGTGCTGTGTCATCCTTCCAGTCCCTGAGGGGCTCATGCCACGCTGCGGCCGTCCGCACCGTCTATTATCATGATTCGGATACCATAGACCCTTGCGGGTGGCCGGACCGAGAGTATCGGCTGCTGGTGACCCATCATCCATCATACTGATTCGAAAAGGTCAACTGTGGACTACCGCCTCCAAATCCTGCAGTGGTTTTTGGCCCGATGTGCCCGATGTGTTCTTGCCTTCTTGTCCTTCACGGTGGCCCCAGCGGCGCTGGGCCAGCCAACGGCCGATGGCCCGAACGGTTGCGAGTCGATTCCACGAAAAGTGCCGCCGCCGGGTATCGCTCCGCCCGACGAGGCTGTCAGCCGGTGGGAGTCGCGGTTGGCAGACCTAGCAAACCGGTTGGCCAAACTGGAGCATCCGCTGAAGGCTGACGTAGAAGTACTGAGCAAGGCTTGTCGCTGGGCGATCGATTTTCATGAATTCTATAAGCGGGATGATTTTGGCAAAGTCGATCGCTTGTTGGAATTGGCACAGGGTCGGATGCGAGCATTGGAGACGACGGTTGCGCCCCCCGGGAGATCGACCACTCCCAATCCTCCCTGGGCCGAGATGCGCGGTCGCACGGTTCGCGGTTTCCGGTCTCGGATCGACGGGACGCCCCAGCCAGTGGGGCTTGTCTTCGGTTCCGGGGTTGCCGAACTGGCCCAACGCGGGACCGTGCCACTTTACGTTTGGTTGCACGGGCGAGGGGACAAGACGACCGATTTGCACTTCCTTTGCGAACGGCTCGATCGCGACGGCCAGATCGCGCCCCCCGGCGCGATCGTCCTGCACCCCTTCGGGCGGCAGTGCCTGGGGTACAAGTCGGCTGGCGAAACCGATGTAATGGAGGCGATCGATTGGGTCTGCGAGCACTATCCAGTAGACCAGGACCGCATCGTTCTGATGGGCTTCTCGATGGGCGGGGCCGGGGTATGGCACCTGGCTGCGCACTACGCGGATCGTTTTGTTGCCGCCAGCCCCGGAGCCGGTTTTGCCGAGACCGCACGCTATCAACGCTTGACCCCTGACCAGTATCCCCCGCCGTGGGTTCAGGTCCTGTGGCGCGTCTACGATGTACCGGGTTACACGCGCAACCTGTTCAACTTGCCGGTGGTGGCCTACAGCGGTGAGCTGGACAAACAAATCCAAGCGGCGCGTGTCATGGAGGAAGCATTTGAGCAGGAGGGACGGCGGCTCGACCACATCATCGGCCCCGGCATGGGACACAAATACCATCCGGATTCCTTGGCGGAAATCCTGGCGCGGATGCAGAACTGGGTAACAGCAGGACGCCCCCGCACGGTGGACAACATCCACGTCCAAACGCACCATTGGAGGTACGGCAAGATGCGTTGGATCACCGTCGACGGTATCGAAGAGCCGTACGCTGATACCCGCGTCGATGCGCACCTGCACGATGGACAATGGCGAATGACCACGCAGAACGTCTCCCGGTTGCGAATCGCCAGCGGTCGCCCCGATGCTCCTGGTGGCACGGTAGAAATCGACGGGCAACCGGTGGCCCTGGCCCAGGCCGCGCCATCGCTGCTGGTTCGGCAAGATGGCCGATGGCAACGCGTCTCCGCCTTTCCCACCCCGAGGAAACACCCCGGAATCTCGGGGCCAATCGACGATGCGTTTTTGGAGCCGTTCCTCGTGGTCCTACCGACTCGCGGAGGCGACTCGGCTGCGGTACGCCGGTGGGTGCGGTGCGAATCGCAGTACATCGAACAAAGGTGGCGTTACCTGTTTCGTGGCCAAATGCGGGTCAAACGGGATGTGGAGGTAACCGACGAGGATTTGAGGCGGTTTCATCTGGTCATTTGGGGAACACCCCAATCCAACGCACTGCTGGCCCGATTCGTGCGCGGCGAGACCGGTCGGCAATGGCCCTTTCGGTGGGAGGGCGGGGAGGTTCGCGTGGGGCAATTTGGCGCGCCGGGGGACCAGGCGGTGTTGGTCGGGATCTATCCCAATCCGCTGGTGCCCGATCGGTATGTGGTGCTCAATAGCGGCCCGACGTTTCGCGATGCCCACGACCGTACGAATTCCTTGCAGAACCCGCAACTGCCCGACTGGGCGATCCTGTCCCTGGACAGCCCGCGAACCGATGCTGCAGCCGGACGCGTGCTGCACTGCGGCGTGTTTGATGACTCCTGGCAACTCCTGCCCACGATGACATGGTCTGCCGCCACGCCCTGATTGTGCCTATACTTCCCGGCAGAGATGCGTTTAGAATACTGCGCGGTGCAGCCGGCCTCCGGGCTGGTTGCAGGTACCAACTTGGGTCCCTCACTCGGATCTACTGGAAAGCGAACAGAGCATGAAGAGCGAACGACGCCATAAACTGGAACAAAACGTATTGGCAGACCGATTGGGGATATTCCTGGCCAAGATTCGGCCAGCTTTCCCCATGATCGGTGCGACGGTTGCCATCTTGATCGTCGGTTCGCTGATTTATGCGATCTACACGACCAGCCGAACGCGGGGAGCTTCCTCGGCTTGGTCCGAATTCTACTTCAAGCTGGCCGATAACGATGCCGCCAGCTTTAATGATGTCGCCGACATGTTTCCGAATTCGGAAGCGGGGCGGTGGGCGCGGCAACGGGCGGCCGACCGAAATCTGGCTCGCGGTATCGAGCTGCTCTATACCAACCGCTCCGAGGGCGTTGAGCTGATCGAACAAGCGATCGCGGCCTACGAGGAAGTGGAAAGCTCGGCGCGCAATCCGCGTTTGCAAGCATTCGCTTGGTTCGGGCTGGCCAAAGCGCATGAGGCCTTGGGCCACGTCGAGGAGGCCAAACAGTATTACGAGAAAGTCATCGCATCGGATCTGCCACCGGCCATTCTGCAGTATGCGGGGGATCGGTTGGCGTTTTTGAACTCGCCGGAAGGGCAGGAGTTCTATGGCTGGTTCACCCAGTTGAATCCCCAGCCCGCGGCACCGCTGGATGTCCCCGGACTGACCGCGCCTCCCAGCGATGTTCCCAACCTGCAGTTCTCTCCGCCGACCCCGGCCGACCAGGGGAATGCGCCCTTGGATCCATCCATCCTGCCGCCCGTGCCGGGCAACAGTGGAACGGCACCCGACGCAGCGCCGACTCCGGGTGGTGAGAGAGCGCTGCCCGAAATCCCGTTACCTGAGGCGCCGGCGGCCCCCGCCGATCCATCGGTCGATCCCGCGACGAGCTCCGGTTCTGCGTCCCCCGAAGCCGCGGAATCACCCGCCGCCGATTCGCCGCCTCCGTCCGATGGTGATCCCAATCTTCCCATTCAATCTTCCTCGCCCGAACCGGCGCCGGCTGGGCCCACACCGAAACTCTAATGGCACCGATGCACGAACCAGCGCGGCAAGCACCTCAGCCTTCTGCGGACCAGACGCGGCGGTTCGTGCACACGGTTACTCAGGCCGAGCATGGCCAGCGGATCGATGCGGCCCTGGCACTGATGCTGGACGGGTACAGCCGCGTCTTCCTGCGCAAGGTCGTCCAGGATGGCGGGGCGAGGGTGGACGGCGTGCGGGTCAAACCCAGCTTTCGGCTGCAGACCGGCCAGCAGATCGAAGTGGATCTGCCCCCCCCACCCGACGACGGTCCCCGTCCCGAAGCAATTCCGCTGAACTTTCTCTACGAGGACGAGCACCTGGTCGCGGTGGATAAACCACCCGGCATGGTCGTCCACCCGGCCAAGGGGAATTGGAGTGGCACGTTGGCTAGCGCTCTGGCGCATCATTTCGCGCAGCTCAGCGATGTGGGCGGGCCGACGCGTCCGGGGATCATCCATCGCCTGGATCGTGACACCAGCGGCGTGATCCTGGTGGCGAAGACAAACCGCATCCATCTAGCGATGTCCGAGATGTTCGAGCAACGTCGTGTCCAAAAAGAGTATTTTGCAATTGCATTAGGCAACCTGGAGTTGGACAGCGACATCATTCGCATGCCCATCGGGCCACATCCATATCAGCGCGACAAAATGGCAATTCGCCGCGACCATCCACAAAGCCGGGAAGCCGAGACGCAGTACCAGGTCGATGAGCGTTTCGATGGAATCACCACGGTTCGAGTGTTCCCCAGGACGGGCCGCACGCACCAAATCCGCGTGCACTTGGATCACATCGGAGCCCCCGTGCTGTGCGACCGATTGTATGCCGGGCACTCACAAATCACACGCGGCGAACTGTTCCGCCGGATCGCCCGCCGACAACCTCCAGAATCCCAGGACGACCAGGTCGTGCTCGACCGACACGCTTTGCACGCCCGACGATTGACCTTCGTCCATCCGGTAACCCAGCGGGAATTGACGATCGAAAGCCCTTTGCCCGCTGACATGCAGTGCGTGCTGGATATTCTGCGCGCTCGAGATGCCGCGGGTCCGAAACGGACCTGATACGGCGGTCAGGGACGCGGTTCACCACGCCCGGCGGCGTTGTCTGGACCAATTTTCCGCCTGGCGGACGGATTCGCGCGTAGGGATTCTCGCAATTATTGGGAACGCGCCTTCGCTGGGCCAGCGTCTATGTTTAGTGTCAAGCGGCGGAATCTCCGTGAACCGGTTCCGGGCCCTATGCTTGGTAAGGTCATCTTGTCGGACTCTGGGAGACGCATCATGCGACGTTGGCAGCTTGCAATCTGTTCCACTCTTGGCTGGATCCTCGCGATCAGCCTGGCGCGCGTCGGCGTGGCCCAACCAGGACTGCCGGCCGGGAGGGAGATTGGGTACATCGAGCGGTTCGCCTTGGCGGAGGATCGGGGCCAGGTGCTCGAGGAATTGATCCCAGGGACCGAGGACTATTATTACTACCATTGCTTGCACTGCCAGAACACGGGCGACTTGGATCGAGCCGAGGCGTTACTGACCGAGTGGCGTACGAAGCGCAGGGACAGTCCGGCCATGCGGGACATGTTGGCCCGGCAGATGTTGCTGACCTATCCCCGGAACCCGCAACGAACGCTGGACTTCTTGCGCAATGAGCTGCATTTGAACCTGCATCATGCGCCCCCCTCGAAAGACCGCTCCTCTCGTATGCCGCACACCTTGGACGTTGCGGCGGAGGCGGGCAAGTGGACCGTGGAATCGTTGATCGCTCGCGATCCGACCCTGGCGCAGATCGAAACCAGCGCACTGCCGCAGTTGCTCGACCAGAATCTTGCTCCGCAACAATTGCGCGCCCTGTTGTCGCGGATCGACCGCGCGGATCATCCCCGCATCGTCGATCGCATCGCCGAGGAATTGCGGATGCGCGATGCCAAGGAATTCGGCTGGGCTCCCGTCCATGCTTTGTTAACGCTGGAGCAACTGGAATCGCTGGCCACGAAACTCCCTCGACTGCGGGAAAGCGAGGCGTATATCCGCGCGTATGCTGCCCGGCTGGCACCGCCCGGGGATCAGACCCTGGAGGATCCGCTCACACGGCGGGCCTACCTGGAACGGCTCGCGGCTTGGGCTCGGGCGTTGCCTCCGTCGCAAAACAGCCTCAAAGCGCTGGTGTTGGCAAGATTGCTGGAACTGAATATGCAAGAAGGCCGATGGGACCGGGAATTGTTCCTGGAATACCTGGCCCTTCCGCGCAACGTTGTGTATTACAACCCGTTGGTAGTCCGGCAGGGGACGCGAAACCTGGCGAACTTGAATTTCGCTTTGCAACCCGAGATTCCGTTGCGACCGATCCGCGACGACTCGGTCCTGGTGCGGCGATATCTCGAGCACTTCTTGCAAACAGCGTCGAGTACCGACGATTATGCCCCCTACCTGGACCGCGATTACCTGGCGCGCGTGCTGGCCGAAACCAGAATCCTGTATGGCATCGGCGACGCAGCACAGTGGTATGCCAGGTTGTCGCCCGATGCACAGCGAGAGTTGCGGAATCGCATCGAACTGCGATTCGCACCCCAGAATCCGCTCCGGATTCGCGTGGAGGAGAGTGCGAAGCTGCAGGTGGAGTTGAAGAACGTACCGGAGTTGATCGTCCGCGTGTACGAGATCAATACTCTGGCGTACTACCGCCATCGGCAGCAACCGATCTCCTCCGACATCGACTTGGACGGCCTGGTTCCCAACGCAACGTGGCGGATCGCTTATGATTTGCCCGCCGATCGTCGCCATGTCGAGACCCTGGACTTCTCGGAACATATGCCGGGTCGCGGGGTGTGGGTAGTCGATCTGTTTGGCGGAGGCCGCCGAGCCCGGACCGTAGTGCGCAAGGGACAATTGTTTGCCGTCGATCGGTTGGGAGATGCAGGGCATGTGTTCCAGATTTTCGATGACCAGGACAACCTCGTCACCACCGCCCACCTCGAAATCGACGGCCAGGTCTATGAGGCCGAGGCGACGGGAGCGATTGTCGTACCCTACGCCGAGGAAGAGAAGACGCGATGGATGATGGTCGTGGATCGCGGATTCGCCACGCGGCAGCAATTCGTGCATCGGGCCGAAACGTACCATCTGGAGGCCGCCCTAGTACTGGAGGAACAGGCGCTGGTGCCCGGCCAGCGTGGCCGGTTGATACTCCATCCGCGGCTGACCTGTAACGGGCAACCGATCAGCATGACGTTGCTCGAGGATGTCACGCTGGAAATCCGTACGACGGACGCTGACGGCATCGAGTCTTCCATTTTCAGTGGTTCGATCGATGCAACAGATACCGATGACCTGCTGCACGAGTTTCTCGTCCCCTCTCGCATCCGACAGGTGAGGGTGGAATTGCAAGGCCGCATTTACAATCGCAGCAAGGACCAATACGAAGACTTGGTTGCAGTCCATTCAAGGACCTGCTGTACTGCGGAGGATTCGCTGACCATTGCCGACCTGTACCTGCAACGAACCTCCGAGGGAGCACGGGTCTACGCGCTGGGGCGCAATGGCGAGCCGGTCTCTGGATTGCCACTAACAGTAGCGATCAAGCCCAAAGGTTTCACGCGTCTCCATCCATTCCAACTGGCCACCGACCAGCACGGGAAGATCACCCTGCAGGGAATTGAAGCCGCCGAGCGTGTGCAGGTCTCGGGACGCGGCCTGGCGGCTCCATTGACCTTCGCCACGGAGACGATCGACCGGGCGTGGCCCGAGCGGATCCAGGTGCCGCAGGGAACGCCCATCCGATTACCCTTGGGAGCGGCGACCGACCGGGCGGACGATTTCCTGCTGCAGGAGATGCGTGGAGGAACCGTCTATGGGCGTCCCGAGGGCAAACTGCGAATCGTCCCAGGTATGGTGGTGCTGGAGGATCTGCCGGCCGGCGAGTTCCAGTTGATCGATTATAGCCGTCATCATCTCACCCAGTTGTTTGTGACCAGCGGGAAGACCAGTGGCGACTACGTGTTCGGCCATCGACACATTATCGAACCCACGAAACTTCCGCCGGCCATCATCGAATCGGCCCAGATCATCGATGGCCGGGTCGCCATCCACCTCGCGCAGTGGGATGCCGCCACGCGAGTGCATATCGTGGGCACGGTGTTCGAACCGTCGGTCTCCCGCGCGGCGATGGACGTCACTCAGCCCGGGTATGCTCGCTGGTCGCGTGGCTACGCCCGCAATCTCTTCGTCGATTCCCTGACGCTGGACGAGGAGTACCGTTACATCCTGGATCGCCAGACAGCCGAGAAATTCCCTGGCAATTTGTTGCCGCAACCTTCGTTGCTGATCCATCCCTGGGAAATCACCACCGCGGAGAACCTGGCCCGCGACGCGCAGGCCGGCGACGCGATCCCCAACATGGCGGAACCGCAATCGCGTGCCGGCAAACGCGGCTCCAGGATGCGGCGAGGGGAAGCGACCGACGAACGTGGGCGGCGGAGCTACGCGTTTCTGCGCCGCAATGCGGTGGTGCGGGCTAATTTGATGCCGGACGTCGATGGGTGGGTATACTTGGATGGGCAACAGCTCGATGGTTGCAGCACCGTTCTCTGCCTGGCGGTTCACCCGTTGGGAAATGATGCTCGCCAAGTGCCCCTGCCGGTGGAACGCGTTCCCGTGCGGGACCTGCGGCTGGCCAGAGCTTTCGACCTGGACCAGCCCATGCAGCGCGTACGGCGAATCGACGTGATCGAGCAGGGCCAACCTCTGCGGTTCGAGGATGCGAACTCTGGACGCGTCCAGTTGTACACGACGGTGGCCGACGTCTTTGATCTGTATGCAACGTTGGTGGACAGCCCTCATTGGGACGATTTTCGGTTCCTCCGCCACTGGGACGTTTTGGAGGATGCCGCCAAGCGGCTGGAATACGATGCACATGGTTGCCACGAACTCGATTTGTTCCTGTACTTCAAGGAC
>RFIQ01000352.1 GCA_003695565.1 Planctomycetota bacterium
CATTTGGCGCATCGCCACCCGGTACAGCCACGGCCCCACGTCGCGAACCGGCTCGGCCTTGGCGGCTTGATTCGCGGCCGCAACCGCCACCTCTTGCATCACCTCATCCACCTCTTCCCGATTTCCCAGCCGCGCAAACAGGCTGGTCCGCAGCCAGGCCTCATGCTGTGGCAACGCCTCGAGTGGGGACACCAGGGTGGGTGCAGGTACGGATGTCACGGAATCAATTCACCTTCCAAACGTTGGATCGCCCCGCCATGCGGGCCGTCGGCCGATTCCTCCAGGCATAGGATTCTGTTGCCGATGGCGCCACTTCGTTGCGGGGATTCTTGAAAAAACACGTTACCCCCATTGTACGCCGCCTATCAAACCACCCATCGGTGCCCCTTTCTGGACAGACCAGGCTGGCGGGAGGAGGAGTCGCTTTGGTCCCTCCAACCAAGCATCCTGGCTATCAGAGAACCAAGAGAGTCGCTTTCGGCGAAAGCGATCCACGGACGGAGTTCCGTTCGGCGCGAACAGCTCTCCGCCTCTCCCCGTGGCTTGCACTCGCCGAGTGCACGCCTTGCAGCGAGGTTCCAGGCCGCAGCGCAAAACAACCTCAAGAACACACTGCCGGGCCGCAACAGTCCCGGCGGAACCTGGCTGGGAAGTCTGCACCACGAGCGGCCTCCAGGTCGAACAGAACGAGCCATGAGTCGCTTTCGGTCCTCCAACCAAACATCCTGGCTGTCAGAGAACCAAGCAAGAGAGTCGCTTTCGGCGAAAGCGACCCACCGACAGGACTCCGTTCGACGCGAGCAGCTCGCCGCCTCTCCCGTGGCTTGCACTCGCCGAGTGCACGCCCTGCAGCGAGGTTCCAGGCTGCAGCGATTTCGCTACACTGATCGGTTTTTACTCTTCAATAGCAGCCTCGGTCTCCCGTCAACGCTACCGGGTAGGGAACCGAGCCCTCGCATACGCTTTCGCCCAAGTGGTCGGAGACCGACATGGTACCTCGGATGACGATTGGACACCGCGAATTCGGGCGCACGCCCGACGGGCAACCGGTCACTCTGTTCACCCTCTCGGCTGGTGGAGTGACGGCTCAGGTGATGAACTACGGCGCGATCATCGTGTCGGTGGAAACGCCGGATCGTCAGGGGCAGCGCGCCAACATCAACTTGGGGTACGATCAACTCGATCCCTATCTCCAACGACACTCGTACCTTGGATCAACGGTCGGCCGTTATTGCAACCGCATTGCCCGAGGCCAATTCGAGTTGGACGGTGTCACGTACCGGTTGGTTACCAACAACGGCCCCAACCACCTGCATGGCGGCACGGTCGGATTCGATCGGCTGATGTGGGATGCGGACCTGTTCGAGCGGGATGGCCAGTTGGGGGTCCGCATGCAGACACTCAGTCCTGACGGCCAGGAGGGATACCCTGGCAATCTGCAGGTGACGGCCGAATTCTCCTTGGGTGAGGACGGCACGCTAACGCTCGTCTATCGTGCCCAGACGGATGCTCCCACCGTCATCAACATGACCAATCATGCCTATTGGAATCTGGGTGGCGTGGGATCAGGCGATGTGCTGGACCACGAACTGCAACTCGATTGTTCCCAGTTCTTGGAGGTGGACGAAACGTTGATCCCGACTGGCAAATTGTTGGACGTCACGGGCACCCCATTAGATTTTCGCCAGTTTCACGCCATCGGCGAGCGCATCGATCAATTGGCTGCCACCAAGGGTTACGACCATTGTTTCGTCATCGACGGGTCGCCAGGCACGCTACGGCGCTGCGCCACGCTGCGGCATCCGCCCAGTGGACGTCAGATGGAGGTCTGGACCACGCAACCGGGCGTGCAACTGTACACCGGCCAGCATTTGGGTGGAGGCCACGCGCCGTACTCGGGCATGTGCTTGGAAACGCAACATTTCCCCGACTCGCCCAACCACCCCGAATTTCCCTCCACGCGTCTGGAACCGGGGCAAACGTTCGAAGAGACGACCCAGTTCCGTTTTGGGTTGGTCCAGGGGTAAGCGTCGACGCATGCCAACCGCCCCAGAATCGGCGCCGACACCTCAGTCTTACGATTCCTCGCGCAACCGATCGATCAGGCGTTCGATCGTCTGGTCCCCGGTGGCCCCCTCCCAATTCAGCTCGCCTTGCCACCACATGCGCAAGTATCCGCGTTTATCGATAACGTAGATGGTGGGCCACATCGTATTGGACCACCCGTTCCAGGCCTGCCGATCGATATCGATCAGGATGGGGAATTCCAATCCCTCCTCTTCCGCCGCCAATCGTACTCGCTGTGGGTCTCGTTCCGCCGATGTTTCCGGGGTTTGGATTCCGATCACCACCACATCGCCGGGGTATTTCTCATGCCATCGTTTGTAATGGGGGAAATTGGCATGGCAGTTATGGCATTGGAACGCGTAGAAATGCACCAACACGACTTTCCCCCGCAATGAGTTCAATGTCAGAGGGGGACTGTTGATCCACTGGTCGGTCTGCGGCAGTTCCGGCGCCATCGGATAGACGCGCGTCAACGTGGACGTGTCGAACGGCGGACCAATTCTGTCGGAAAGCGCCTGCAGTTGATTGGGCCTAAGGATTCGTTGAAACGCCCCCTGCTCTTCCTGCTGGGCTTTTTCCGCCGCGTCCCGCGCCGACTCGATCGAGGTTCCCGAGCGGATGGCTGCCGCCAACGCTGCGCGGGCCGACTCGGTCGCGCGGGCCAGCTCGAGCAGTTCGCGTCGTTGGTCCGCATCCAAATTCACCGCGCGGGCTACGTCCTCTCGCAACAAACTGCGCACCCCCTGCGACCTGAGCTCTATCTGGCGCAAACGCTGGAGTTTGGCGGTCGGAAGGCGGCTGGTCAACCAATCCCAAGCCCGGCGTTCCAACTGACGGACCACCTTACGCCCCTCTGCCGGCGGCTGGTTCCTTGAACGGAACCATGGTCCATCGATTTGCTGGAAAAACGACTCCAGGGCTTCCAGCCTGGCACCGGTCAATCCGAGTTCCTTTTGAACTTGGGGCGCGTGAAGCAATCCCAGCAATGTCTGGGGCACCAATTCGTCGACGGAACCGTCCGCCGTCTGGCCGGCGGCTGGTCGTCCGAGCATTACCAAGACCAACAGAAGTGCTGAGCGAATCGGATGCATGCTGATCGGATCCTGGCCAGTTGGGGTGGCGAATAGGGGGAGACAAAGGGGAAACGCGCGCAAGCACGTCGCACAAAGCCGCCGTGCAACGGTCATTGTAAGAACTTCCATCGGCTGGGGGACTTTTTTCTAATGGAACCAGCAATTTGGAGTCCCGCCCCCCGGTCTGGCCGGAGAGTACCGCCGCCAGTCCCTAGAGGAACAACACGACCCCGAAGCAGCCCGATTCTCTGGTTTCTTGCCTGTTGGCGCTGTGCTAGCAAACACCCTACAACCAAAAAAATCGTTGCATCGTGCCTGTTGGTACGCGATTCGCATTTGATGCGATGCCGTCCGGGAGCGGCCAGGTGGCTGTCCCGAAGCTTTTCATCAGCCTTTCGCACGGAGGATTCGTCCATGTTGGTATTGAGCCGCAAGGAGCAGGAAACGTTGCACATCGGTTCGGACATCACGATCACAATCACGCGCATCCGAGGCAATCGCGTGCAAATCGGCATCTCGGCTCCGCACGATGTGCCGGTTGTTCGCGGCGAGCTGTTGGCATCCAACCTGGTCGATGCCCCACTCGATGCGGCTTGCCCCGACGCCACGCCGCAGGCGAACAGCTTGCTGGCCTGCCCCGCGCATTAGCAATTCGTGCTCCAGAGTCCGACGGACCATCGCTCTGGTCCAGCGAGCATCCGTTACCGCTTCACCGGCGGATAGCACAACTCGCCCCAGTCCACGGCAACGCCGCCATCGATCACGACGCACAGCAGTGTTCGCAGCATCGGATCCAGCAAACGTACCGAACGCGCCACGGCCTGCCGATTGAGATTGCCGCCATGTGTCGCGGCCCCGTGGACCAACTGGCAACGCAAGAAATATATCCGATGCACCGTTTCGCTCAGAAGGCGAGGCCAATCCCCCTGCTGGTACCACTGGGCCGCCAGGTACCGTGCCCGGTCATTGCCGTCGTCCGGCCCGCCCCGGTCGGTACTCCAATGGTATGAATTGGTGTACTTGTCGGCCAAAATCTCCTCGATCAACTCGCGCTGGTGCTGCAGGAGTCCGGCCACGCGATGGTTGTGGTCGATGTGCAAGATCTGAGTCAGGAACTGCTTGAGCGCGGAGCGATCTCCCACGGGCTCTCGCTGTTGCGCGTTCCAGCGGCTATAGAGGGCATTCAGGCCGATCCACAACAGCAACAACCGCTCGTCGATCCGATCACCATCATTCTCCCTCTCAGCGGCCTCCAACCAACTGATGGCGCGGTGAATGCGGATCGGCAATGGATGCTGCTCCCCGCCCCGCGCGACTTGCTGCAATCGCAATCGCGTCGGTTTCCAGCGCCGGCGCAACTCGCGCACCGACAACTCCCAGGGAACGGTTTCCGATGGCTGCGTCATGGGATGGCGCTCTCGCTACTCGATTTGCCGCGGGCGAATCCTCTGCCCCATCGCATAATCGAATCGGTGGTTACCGGGCCCCAGCCTATGCGTCGCTGGCATGGAAACCCTCTGATTCCTTGCCCTGAACTCAAAACACCACTCTGCCGCGGGCAAGCGTATGGCCACAGGGTTATCGGTGGTGCCGAGAACCAATTTAGACAGAAGGTGCGGATTCTTCCACCTTCGACTTGCATTTAGGGCGCTGAATGGGCCAAAATGGAGGATGGCGTCGATGCCCACCAGTAGGCGCCGTCAACGATTGCTCCCTTCCCGCCGTTTTTTGCAAAGGGATTGGCATGTGGACCATCTATGGCAGACCTGCTCGCTACTGCGATGGACTGACGCGTCGCAACTTTCTGACGATCGGAGGCCTGTCCTTTGGAGTCGGAGGCCTGGGGCTGGCCAGTATCTTGCGGGCAGAGGCACTCAATGACAATTCCAACGCCTCGCGCAGTACAACCGGTTTGGGGCACAAAGCGGTGATCCACGTGTTCCTGGCCGGCGGTCCCCCGCACCAGGACATGTGGGAGATCAAGACCGACGCGCCGTCGGAGATTCGGGGAGAATTTCGCCCGATCCCGACCAACGTGCCGGGGATTCAAATCTGCGAAGTATTTCCTCGGTTAGCGCGGTTGATGGATCGATGCGCCATCATTCGGTCCGTGGTCGGCTGCAAAGACAGGCACGAATCCTCGCAGTGTTTGAGCGGATGGGACTCGACGCAAATGAATGCTTTGGGTGGCAGGCCCTCGGTCGGTTCAGCGGCCGCCCGATTGTATGGTCCGGTCGATCCGGCCGTGCCACCCTATATCGGATTGGCTGAGAAGACCAAACATGTGCCCTGGTCCGATTCGGGCAGTCCTGGGTTCCTGGGACCGGCCTACGCACCATTCAAGCCGGACGGGCCGGGGATGGCGAACATGCAACTCAGCGATATTACGCTGGAGCGTCTGCAGGATCGCCGCCGGTTGTTGGCCAGCCTCGATACGATGCGTCGCGACATCGATGCCAGCGGCGCGATGGCCAGCATGGACGTGTTCGAACAGAAAGCGTTCGATGTACTGACCAGCAGCAAGTTGCTCGATGCCCTGGATCTGTCCAAAGAGGATCCCAAGATCGTCCAGCGGTATGGGGACGGGAAACCGTACAAGTACCAATACGATGGCGCACCGACTTGCAACGAACATCTCTTGATCGCGCGGCGGTTGGTCGAGGCCGGAGCCCGCTGCGTGAGCCTCAGTTACGGACGCTGGGATTCGCATAGCCAGAATTTCGATCTGGTTCGCGACCATGGGTCGAAACTCGATCAGTGCCTTAGCGCATTGATCGAGGACTTGGAGGCTCGGGGTATCCTGGACGACGTGACAGTCATTACCTGGGGCGAATTCGGCCGCACGCCGAAGATCAACGGCAATGCCGGGCGCGATCATTGGTCGCGCGTCAGTTGTGCTCATATCGCCGGCGGCGGCATACGAGCTGGTCAAGCCATCGGTGCAACCAATCGTTTCGGCGAATATGCCGTCGACCGCCCTGTGGAACAGCAATCGATCATCGCCACCCTGTACCATAACTTGGGCATCGATACGGCTACCACCACGCTGGTCGACCCCACGGGGCGCCCGCAGTACCTGGTGGAACACGGTCCGGTCCCCGAGTTGATTTGAGTCCGGGGCACGCGCTCTGGCATGGATCGAGTGCCCTGGTGCCAGTTGTAAGAGAGAGTGTTCGAACAGGTCCTTCACCGAGTCGCGGCGCACCGCTGCGGACGGGCACTACGGATCGGCCAAAACCCGCCATGATTTGACGATCCTGCGTGGGTCGGCTCCTGAGCGTCCAATCCGCGGTGCATCCCTCCATCCCCTCCCCTTCCTTCCTCGCAAAGATCCACCCAAACGCATGTCGGCCAGAAAACAAGTGAAGAATTCCTTTTCTCGAACGCGCGGGAAATGCTGGTGCATCGCGCTGGCGTTGAGCGGGGGGTTATTGATTTCCGGCAGCATGGCCGCAGGCGAAGGGCCGGGTCCGGCAACGACTCTCACCTTGCGATTCGAGATTCCCGTACTGGCTTCCGACCAGTCCGGCGAGACGGACCAGGGCGTGCCGCCTGCTGCCATCCGGTTGCGTGGGTTGGACGCGCGGTGGCAACTGCTGGTCACCGCCGAACGGGACGGCCAAACTTGCGACGTGACGCGCCAGGCAGCCTACCGCGTCCACCCGCCGGGGATCGTCGAGGTTTCCCCAGCCGGCTACCTGGCTCCCGTGCGCAATGGACGAGCCACTGTGACGGCTCGATGGCAGGGGGCCGTAGCCGAGGTCGAGGTCGAGGTGACGGATGCGGACGCCTTGCAACCGGTCAATTTTCCATTGCAAGTCGAGCCGATCTTCACCAAATTCGGCTGCAACGGGGGAGGCTGCCACGGCAAGGCATCGGGCCAGGGCGGATTCAAACTCTCCCTGTTGGGGTTCGAGCCGCTGGTCGATTACGAACGGTTGGTTCTAGAGTCGCGGGGCCGACGATTGTTTCCCGCTGCCCCCTCCCAAAGCTTGCTGCTGCTCAAGGCCACGGGCCAGGTTCCGCATGGCGGCGGGGCCCGGATCGCCCCCGATTCGCACGAATACCGCTTGTTGGTTCGTTGGATCGCAGGCGGCATGCCCTTCGGCGGCTCCGATGATCCGGTCGTAACCGGCATCGACATCATCCCCGATCGACGGAGTCTGCCTCCCGGCGCCGAACAACAATTGGCCGTCATCGCCCATTACAGTGATGGCCACATCGAGGACATCACGCGCACCGCCCAATACGAATCGAACAATACCGATCTGGCGGAAGTCGATCCAGCCGGACTAGTCCGGTTGCGGGACGCCCATGGCGACGTAGCCGTAATGGCTCGTTACCAAGGTCAAGTCGCTGTGACCCGGTTCGCCATTCCCTTGAGTGTCGATCCGAGTCAATTCGCCTGGCCGGCCGAGCGGAATTTGGTCGACCGGTTGGTGTTTGCCAAGTTGCGCGCATTGCGGATGCCACCGGCTGCCGAGTGCGACGACGGGACCTTCATCCGACGCGTGACCCTGGACCTGGCGGGTCGTTTGCCCACCCCCGAGGAAACGCAGCAGTTTCTGACGGACACCGACCCGGGCAAGATCGACGCGCTGGTCGATCGGTTGCTGCGCAGCACCGAGCACGCCGAATACTTTGCCAAGAAGTGGAGCGCCATCCTGCGCAATCGTCGGGTGGCCGCCGGCGACCAGTTGGGCACCTACGCGCTTTACGAATGGTTGCGCGATCGAATTCACGAAAACATGCCGTACGATTCCTTTGCCCGCGAGCTGCTGACGGCGACCGGATCGCCCGACATCAACCCGGCTGCCGTGTGGTTGCGGCAGGTGCGAAGTACGGAAGAGCGGTTGGAGGACGCGGCCCAGTTGTTCTTGGGCCAGCGGTTGCAATGCGCCAAGTGCCACCACCATCCCTACGAGAAATGGAGCCAGCGCGATTACTACCAGATGGCGGCCTTCTTCTCCACCACCAGCCGGTTGGAGGATGAAATTCCCGAAGAGCCGCGGTACGTATCCCGAGTCGCTCGCGCGACCAGCCGCCATCCGAAAACGGGCGAGACCCTGCTGCCAGCCGGTTTGGATGCGCCGCCCGTCGACTTGCCGACCGACCGCGATCCCCGTGCGGCTTTGGCCGATTGGATTACTGGGCCAAACAACCCGTTCTTCGCTCGGATGCTGGTCAATCGTTATTGGAAACACTTGTTCGGGGTCGGCATCGTCGATCCCGAGGACGACATGCGGGTGACCAATCCGCCGACCAACCCCGAGCTATTGGACGGGTTGGCGGATTACCTGGTATCGCACGGTTTTGATACCCGGGAATTGTTGCGGTTGATTTGCACTTCCACCGTTTACCGGCTCGATTCGGTCGGCAACGATTACAACATGTCGGACCGCACCGCTTTCTCGCGCTACTACCCCCAACGCCTGCCAGCCGAGGTACTGCTCGACGCCGTCGACGCGGTGTTGTGGACTCACACCGATTTCACTGGCTTGCCGCCGGGTACTCGGGCGGTTTCCCTGCCGGACACAGCCTTTGGATCGTATTTCCTTGAGGTGTTTGGCGAGCCGGATTCGGCAACGGCCTGCGAATGCGAACGTTCGGGCGAGGTGACGCTGGCGCAGACGCTGCACTTGATGAACTCCAAGGACATGTACACCAAACTTACACGGGATGATGCGCGGCCCGCCGCCATGGCGGCCAGCTCCGACCCGGTTCCTGATCAGCTCCGCCAATTGTACGTGGCTGCCTTCTGCCGCCTCCCGACAGCCGACGAATTGGCCGCCGCAGCCGATTACCTGGAATCGAAACAACGGTCGCGGGAAGCCTACGAAGATCTGGTGTGGGCCATCATCAACAGCAAAGAGTTCTTGTTCAATCATTGATGATGCATCACCTGCCAACCTGCCGCTACCTAGCGCAACTACTCGTTATCGCGGGCACCTGTCTGGTCGCCCCGCTCGCTCGGGGTGAGTTTCCCGCCATCGAATTGCATGGTTGGTCGCGCATGGCGGTCCAGCAGGATCGGTCGATTCGGCTGCGACCGCTGGGCCAACGTCTGGAGGAGCTCGACCGGTTGCTCCTGTGGCCCAGCGGCCTGGTTCTTCCGGTACTGCGTCAACCACCAGGTCCTCTGCAGGACGTCGGCCCATCGACCGGTGCATTCCATCTCGATGCCTCACACCTGGCCGCAGGAATATACGAAGCGCGGGTGGCGGGGCGATTCGGTCTGTCGAATCCGCGACGGCTGTTGGTCACGAGGCAACCGGTACATCGCGTGGAGGGGGACATCTCGCATCCCGGGCTGGCCCGCGACGCCGCACCCGGGAAGATTTACGAAGACCTGTGCGCACCGCGTGGGCGCCGGTATTTTCGCATCGCTTTGCAAAAAGGACAACGGCTCGAGGCTGTCGTCTACGCTCCGCAACTCGACAGCCGCACGATCGGACGCTTGATTTTGACCGACGCGGCGGGCCAGGAGCTCTCTAAGGGTGTTGCTGTCCGACAATGGCCGGCCCGAGTGGTCTGCGATGCACCGGCCGATGGCGACTATTACCTGGCGGTGCACGATGCCTTGTATCGTGGAGGCGAACATTTCGGTTATCTGCTCGAGTTGAGCCGCTCAGAATCGGGAAACCCGGCTCCACTCGAACTCGATACTCTTTTGTTGCCGGTACTGGATCCAAACGCCACCGCATCGCGGTTGAAGTACGACCTGCCGGCGCGTGTATGGGGCATGGCGCTTCGGCCGCCGCAACCAGTCCTGCAGTTGAATAGCTTTCTTGGGGCGTCCCCCGACCGGCCCTCGCTGGACCGCCCCGATTCATGGTGGATCGGCGATTGGGAGCCGACGGACCTACTGGCGGAACACCCTTCGCAGGACCTGGACCGCCCCGCCTCGGCCGCTCCCGGCGTCGAGTTCTCAGCCCGCCAAGGGCAGCCGTTGTGGATCGAAGTCCAGTCGAGCCAGTGGAGTCAACTGACCGATCCCCACGTATTGATCTACCAAATTGCCGACCAAAGCGGGCGTGCCATCGAGCCGCCCAAGCTGCTGGCCGAACGCAACGACGGTACAACCCTGGGACCGCCCGACATGCGCTTGATCGCGCGCGATCCCATGTTCCCCTGGTCGCCTCCGACCGACGGGCGTTTCCGCTGCGTTGTACAGGACGACCAGGGCGGCCGCCGACCGACTCGAGCACGACGGTTTCTATTAGAAGTCCGCCCACCGCGACCCGATTTCGCTGCGTTGGCCTGGCCCCTGTATCCCCACAATAATGCGGCGGCAGCCCGTCCCAGCGGTTTGCAAGTGATGCGAGGTGGGACCGCCGCCGTTCGTCTGATCGTGGCACGACGCGACGGATTCAACGCTCCTCTCCTGGCGCAAGCCATCGACTTGCCGCCCGGTGTCCACAGCTCGATCGCCTGGATCGCCCCCGGACAGATGGAAGGGACGGTGATTCTGACCGGCGATGATGACGCTCCGCAGTGGACCGGACCGATCCGCATCGTTGTTGCTCAGCCCGATCAACCCCTTTCGCGCCGACAGGCGATTCCGGCTACTGTCGTTTGGGGCGCGACACCGGAGCGGAACGGCATCGAATCGCGTCTCTGCGGCACCCTTGGATTGCATGTACTTGCGTCGGATACGGCTCCGATTTCCGTGCGGCTGGGAGAGCAGACGCTGGCCTCGGTGCGAGCTGGAAAAAAACTGGCCGTGCCGATCCGCCTGGTGCGGCGCGAAGGCGCCCAGGCCGATTGCATCCTACGGCCGCAACAGTTGCCACCCAAGGTCGGATTGGGCGAGGTCCGCGTGGGTGGCAAATCCAGCGATGCGACCGCTGAATTGACCGTGGCTGCCGATGCCCCGCCGGGTCGATACACATTCTGGATGTTGGCCGAGACGCAAGTGAAATGGCGCGCGAATCCCCAATCCGTAGCGCGCATCGAGGCCTACTTGCAAACGCTGCGCCAGGCCTTGGAACAGTCCAGCGACGCCACGCGGCGCGAGCTCGAATCGGCGATCGAACAACAGAGTGCTGCGCTGGAAAAGGCTCGGCAGGCAGCCGCTGAACAACAGTTGACCGTGTGGATACCCAGCACTCCACTGGAGTTGGAGATTCTGCCTCCCGAGTCGTAACCAGCCGTCGATCGGAAGACGCTGAGTCGTGACCGTGCCCGTTTTACGACAAGTGGCTTTTGGCTGGGCCGCGAGTCCCTCGCGGGCGACTTTGAGGGACTGCGATCGTGCCGAGTCATCGCGGAAAGCCAGGTTTGGACAGGGACTCGTAGTTTGCACATCGGCCGGCTCGAACCAGAATAGAGGAAGCTCGGCCGACTCCGTCCCCGCGCAGTCGGCACCAGCATTGTTTGCGATGTCCACTCCTCGAACCACACCCCAGATGCCACTTCACCCACCCCAGGCATTCTGCACTTCCTATAGGATCCTCCCACCATGACTTCCCCTGCCCTTCCCTGTCCGGTCGCGTTGCCGTGCATCTTCACTGGCACGCCATCGACCCCCACTTGCTCACAGACGGCGCACCGATTTGCGACCGCGTGGCGGCGGACGCTTAGGCGGCTGTTCTGGACTTGCCTTCTGCCCTTGTTGGCGGCTTTCTTGCTGGTGCAGGTCTCTTCCACTGCGGCGCAGGAGCCATCGGATGTGCTCGCCGACAAGGTGGCCCAGATCTTTCGCCAGCAGTGTGTGGCCTGCCACAACAGCAAGAAACCGGAAGGCGGGTTGAATCTGGAGTCGCATGCGGATTTGATGCAAGGCGGTGATAGCGGCGCCGAAGTCGTCCCTGGGAAACCAGATGAAAGTTACCTGCTGGAGCGCGTGGCCAGCCAGGATGACCCCATGCCGCCGGATGACAATCCGGTTGGAGCGCGGCGATTGACGGCTGAGGAGATCGAGTTGGTTGCAAAGTGGATCGCTGCGGGCGCACCGGCAGCCGCGGGCTCGGCGACCCCCGCGACCATGGAACTGCATCCGTTGCCGCCCGCCATACGGCCCGTGTATGCCATGGCCGCTTCGGCGGATGGGCAGCTGTTGGCCTTCGGACGCGGGGATACGGTGTGGTTGACCGATCCGACGGGGGCCCGCCAGCCCGAACCTTTGCTGGATCCGGCATTGGACGATCGGCACAGCACGCATTTGGACATTGTGCAATCGATTGCTTTCAGCCCCGATAGTCAAATGGTGGCCACTGGTGGTTTTCGCACCTTGAAGATCTGGCGCAAGAAGACCCTGGGACGGGAGTTGTTGGCTGGGCTTTCCCTGCCCGATCGACCGCCAGCGATTGATCCATCCGGTCGCTGGCTGGCAACAGCAATCGCTCCGCACGGTATCGAGATCGTGGATCTGGACCGCCGCGTCGCGCACCGTTTGTTGGCCACCCATGCGGCTCCCGTGACTGCTTTGACTTGGGTATCGCAGGGACTGCTGAGTTGCGATGAAGCAGGTCGATGGCGGTTGATCGACCCGGCTGAGCTGGCTGCAGTACCGGTGAGCGTCGAAGGCGGTCCGGTAGCGCTGCAGACGCTAGCGCGCGGCGAGGCTGTGGTGGCACGCCTGGCCGATGGCCGAGTGATCGCCGGCTCGATCGGCGCCGCATCGACCAGCAGCACAGGGGATGCTTCCTCGCGCGTGAGCCCGACCTTTGATTACCGAGAGCTCGAATCGCTCCGCGGCGCGCAGCAATTGATCCCGGTCCCCTGGTCGGAAGCGAGTGAACAAGCAATCGCAGCCGTTGCCTCCCAGAGCCCCCAGCACCAATCGCCGGAAACCCTCTCCGCGGACCTGTGGGGAATCCTGCCGGGTGGCATCGTACGCGCCGTCGATGCAGCCACCGACCGTGTCCAGTTGGATTTGCCTACAAGCCTGGATGCCGTTCGCACCGTGCTGGTCGATCCGCGGGTCGAGCTGGCAGTGGTCGTACCGTCTCAAGGGGCACCGCGAGTGTGGAGCCTGCAGAGCAAGCAGCAAGTCGCGGTGTTGGAGCAGGACTATTTTGTGGACCAACTGCTGCGCGTGGCGTCACGAGACGCCGCCAGGCAACAGGCCCTGCTGGAGGCCCTGGCCGCACGTTTGCCGGATCTGCAAAAGGCTGCGGAGAAGGAGCGCGAGGCCGAGGAGAAACTGCAGGAACAGCGCGACAAGGCCGCCGATGCGCTGGCCCAGCGCGCCCAACAGGTGGAAGCGGCGGAACAGGCTGCGCGGCAGGCGGAAGCCGAGTTGGCCGAAGCGCGGGCGGCTATCGAAGCAGCCCAGCGGGCGGCCGAGGCCAAGACGAAGGAGTTGGAAGCAAAACGACAGGCGGTCGAAGCCGCCCTGGCCGAGAAACAGAAGGCGGAGGAAGAACTCGCCAAACGCGACCAGGCCCTGGCCGCCGCCCGCGACAGCGCCGCCAGAGCGGCGGCGAAAATCCCGCAGCTCGAACAAAATGTAGCATCGGAAAAAGAACGGCTGGCTGAGATCCAGCGCCGCGTCGAGGAGCTCAAGACCAGCCGCCCCGTGCCGGATGCAATCGTCTCCGCCGCTATCGACTCCACGGGCACCATCGCCATCTGTGGCGGGGAGCCGACCGTCCGCCTCTATCGACCTGACGGGACGCCCCTGGCCAACTTGACCAGCCCCGCGCCGGTCCGATGGTTGCACGCGTTCGATCGAGGCCGGCTGTGGGGCTGGACCACCGATGGGCGGCTGGTCGAGTGGGAGTCTCAACCCGGATTCGAGTTGGTTGCATCGCTGGGTTCGCCCGCGGATTCTCTCTGGAGCGATCGCATTACCGCTCTGGACTTCAGCCCTGATGGGAACTTGTTGGCCGTCGGCAGCGGGCCCCCCAGCCGGTTTGGCGATATACAACTACTCGATGTGGCCACATTGACCGTCTCCCGCAATCTCGGTCAGGTGCACACCGATACGGTGTTCGATCTGGCCTTCTCGCCGGACGGACGTTCGCTCGCCTCGGCCGGTGCGGACAAACTATGTCGGTTGACTGAAGTCGCCACAGGCAAACTGTTGCGCAACCTGGAAGGGCACACCCACCACGTCTTGTCCGTTGCCTGGCGCGATGATGGCCGAGTCGTGATCACCGGCGGTGCCGATCAATCGATCAAAGTCTGGGATGCGGAAACCGCTCAGCAGCAGCGAACCATCGGCGGCTTGCCCGGTGAAGTCACTGCCGTCAGCATGGTGGGCAAAACGACGCAGTGTGTGGCGGCCATGTCCGACGGATCGCTCCGCGTTTACAACTCGGCGGACGGAAAACAGATCCGAGCCCTTGCCGGGGCGGACAGTGCCTTGTTCGCAGTTGCCGTCTCCCCCGACGACCGGTACTGTGCGGCCGGCGGCCAGTCGGGAACGGTGTGGATTTGGCAATTGTCCGATGGAAAGCTCCTCCGCTCCCTCGTCCCACCCCAATGATTCGTTGTTTCGTGACTCGACCCCATCGACCCCATCTTGGGGATGACGCATGCCGATCGATTTGCTAGCACCGCGACGCACCCTGGTTTGGTCGGCGTACGATCCCTCCGGAGTTCTGCCGGCCGCCCTGCATCAGTTTCTGGAACCTGCCCTGCCGGATCAGGTGGAGGCGGTGTTTGCACCACTAGATCATCTTTCCTCGCAGATTCCACCGACCGTCGGGCTGGTTGCGTGCCATATCGGTGACAACAAAGAAATCGAGCCGGCCGTGCGAATGCTGGCGGGGCTGACTTCCCGGCCTCGACCACCCGTCCGCATCTGTTGGACGGCGGAGCAGACGTGCGGTTGTTGGGGGTTGCTGGTCGAGGCGGGTGCCCAGGTTGTCGTCGGTCAGTTACCATCATTGCAGGTACCGCTCCGGCGGATCGTCGCCCACGCACCTCTCGAATACCGCGCCGGGCATCCGCTGCTGGACGGAGTGCGGGAGCTGCTGCCTTGGTAGAACGCCACCTCAACAAAACTCCTTCGTAGCGCGAAAGTAGATTGACCCATGTCGGAGAACACGCCTGTCGAGTCCGCGAACCCCGGCGACGCGATTCGCGCGGCCGTCGGACGCTTGCGGGACCCGGAAACCGGCCGCAAACTGGCTGACACCGAGCAGATTGGCGCGATTGAAGTCGACGGCAATCGGGCGCGGGTGCAGATCCGATTGTCCACGCACAGCCTGCCGTTGGCCGAAGACATCCGCATGGCGGCCGAGGAGGCCACGCGCATCGCCGCTCCAGATGTGCAAGCGGTAGAGATCGAAATCGAAACGCTGGATCGCCCCCCTGCCCCTCTCGGCCAGCTCGGTTTGCCGGTCAAGAGCGTCATCGCGGTAGGTTCGGGCAAGGGAGGCGTCGGCAAGAGCACCGTGGCGGCTTCTTTGGCCTTGTCGTTGGCCCGCAGCGGGTCTCGTGTGGGACTGATGGATGCCGACGTGTATGGGCCCAGCATTCCTCATTTGCTCGGTTTGTCCGGTCGACCCGAAGTCGTCAACGCCAAGATCCAACCGATCTATTTCGACAACATTCCAGTGATGTCCATGGGGTTCCTGGTCGAACCGGATCAGGCGGTGATTTGGCGCGGCCCGATGTTGCACGGCTCCATCACTCAGTTCCTGCGCGACACGTATTGGGGCCAACTCGATTACTTGATCATCGATATGCCACCCGGCACGGGCGATGTCGCACTGACTCTGTCGCAATTGCTTCCCCTGACCGGTGCCGTGGTGGTTTGTACGCCCCAGCAGGTCGCTCTGCTGGATGCCATCAAAGCCATCTCCATGTTCCGCAAGACGAAGATCCCCGTGCTGGGGATGGTCGAAAACATGAGCGGGTTCATTTGCCCCGGTTGCGGCAAGCAGTACGATATTTTTGGACACGGTGGCGCGCGGCAAAAGGCAGAGGAGCTCGGCGTTCCCTGCCTGGGTGAACTGCCCCTAAACATGCAAATGCGCCAGAACTCCGACGAGGGCCATCTGGCCGACGCGCTGGACGATCCGATTTGTGCTGCCGCTTTGGGGCGAATCACGCGGGCATTGGTGCAACAGATCGCCGATCGCGCCGCAGCAACCCCACAAGGCCCCGCTTTGCCTGTGCTGTAAATACCATGGCCAACTCGCTTCCCCTCGCCGCATGGACGACATTGTGGGAAGCAGGATGCCGGATTGGGTGGTGGGACGTCGCCCAGGGCGCCGACAGGTGGCCCGGCGCGATCGGTCAGCGAGCTGGTTCTGGTGGTGGAATTCTCCAGCGGCTACTGCGTCTGTTTCCAGATACTTGCACGCCGTCCGGCCGTATCCAGGTCGAGCAGATCGTTGCCTCGGGTTACGATCTTTACCCTGAATTTCCTCGACCATGGGGGCGTGCCATCTCGCGGTTGTTGGGCATTCGCTGGTTCCTGGTGCATGCCGATCAAACTCGGACCGACGCGCCGCTGGTGGCTGTGGTCAGCTCCAATCTTGGCCGCGACCATGGTCGGTTACCGCAGTGGCCTGTGGTGCTGGAATCCGCGTTGCGTCAAGTCCACTCCGAGGGCGGGGGTTTGTTGTTGGCCAAGGGGACGACGCTCCATGACCCCGCCTGGGCCATGGCCCAGTTCGCTCCCACCCCGACCGTCCACCTATACGCCGCGGATGCCGCTTCGCAGATCGGTGATTGGCTTCGCCAACTGCCCGACTTGCTGCACCAGCATCGCCGGATGCACTCGGTGAATTGGCCGACGGCCGAGGCGACTCGCAACCTGCTGGCCATCTCTCCGCCGATTGCGTCTACTGCCGGTGCGCATCCGCATGCAACTGGCAACCGCCGTCGGCGGAACAAGGACTCGGTTCCGGATCGCGCCGACATCCCATCCAGAGATCTGGCCACGGTGGCACTTGCCGACCGTTTGCTGGTGGTGCATGCTCGGCCCGGTGGTAGGATCGCGCGAGCGGTCGATCTGCGGCTCTGCGAAGCGTCCTTTCCGGTCGGTTCCGTCTATCTCTACGTTCCTGGCGGCACGGATTCCGCGGCGGTACCAACTTCCGTATTCGACCATTGGTACCGCCATGGCGCAGTGGGTTGGTACGTGCCCGTCCCGCCCTGGCGTGCACCGCGGTTGGCTCGGTGCCGGCTGCGTAACGAAGCGGTACGCCCGGCGGTGCATCAAATCGCCGCTCGCATCCCGGAAGCGTGGAGTGAGGAAGCGGACCGATGGGACTGGTTGACTCACTGCACCCGCGGTTCCTTGGGTGCTGCGCATCGGGACGCCACGGCTTTGTTAGCGAACCATTGGTTGGCAGGGCGAGCACTTGAGCGGCATCCACTTCTCGCTCTCCATTCCATCTGCGAACAGAAACGCATCGTGGCCGGTCATCGGACGGTTCGAGGCCGCAATCGCTGCGTCAGCTTCTCTGCCGTTCCGCTGCGTCGGCTGCTCGCAGGCCGTCGGTTCCAATCGCATCTGGGCCGCTGGGATTGGGAACCCTACGGATTGATCGTTCGCCGCGACGCGCTTCACCGTTTAGGCGCCCGCCAGGTCATCTATGGGGATGAGAGCACGTTTCGAAATCTGCCTCCCGAACAGCGTCCCTTTTTCCAGCCGTTGGGGCGGAACCGCCAGTGGCAGGCCGAACAAGAGTGGCGAGTTCTCGGCGACGTCGATCTGCGCTCGCTGCCGGCCGACGCGATACGCTTGTTCGTTCGGACGCGGGCGGAGGCCTGGGCCCTGGCGCGGATGGTCGCCTGGCCCGTGTTGTGGTACGTCGATGCATGACCGGCCAAGGAGCGGTCCGGCGCAGCGCCGGTGGGCGACCGCCGACTCTCCGTGAGATCAAATCTGCCGGTTCCAACCGGTGCACCCACCACCGATCAAGCGGACCAGTTAGAATGAGAGGACTTTGCAGCGGTCGACGATGTCAACTGGTGTCCGGCTCGATGAGGCGAGCCACCTGTCGACCGACTGCTAGTACCGCGGCGGCTCGGCACGCTCGGCCCATTCCCATCGCGCGTTGTATTCCGTTTTCCCACCTAAGAAGGAACCCCTCCTGATGCTGCGATACCTAATGTCTGTTGTCGTTCTTTGTGGTCTGCTGATTTGCGCACCGCTAGCGAGCCAGGCAGTCGATCCACCGTCCTGCCTGGCTCCTCTGTTCAATGGCGAGGACCTTTCCGGATGGCACGGCCGGCCCCATTTGGATCCGCGCAAATGGTCCGAGGTAACCGACGACCAGAAGCGGGCTTGGAACGAGGACATGGCCGAACACTGGAAGGTGGTCGATGGAGCACTGGTCAACGACGGCCACGGCGTCTATTTGACGACCGACAAGGAATACGGCGACATCGAATTGCTGATCGAATACAAGACGGTACCCCGCGCCGACAGCGGCATTTACCTGCGGGGTACGCCTCAAGTGCAGATTTGGGATTACACGGACGAATCCAAGTTCAAATTAGGCGCTGATAAAGGGAGTGGTGGATTGTGGAACAATTCGCCTGGCGCTCCGGGCAAGGATCCTCTGGTGCTGGCCGATCGCCCCTTCGGCCAGTGGAATCAGTTCCGCATCGTACAAGTCGGCGCGCGGACTAGCGTTTGGTTGAATGATCGATTGGTGGTCGATTATGCAATCATGGAGAATTACTGGGATCGTGATCGGCCTCTCTTTCCACGTGGTTCCATCCAGTTGCAAACGCACGGCGGCGAGATCCAATGGCGGAACATTTTTGTGCGCGAACTGACTGCGGAAGAGTCCAACGCCTGGTTGCGCGCCCATGACGCGGGTGATTTCTCCCCCCTGTTCAATGGCCGCGATCTGACCGGTTGGGCCGGTGCGGTCGACAATTACGAAGTGGTCGATGGAGCCATCCAGTGCAAACCCGGCCATGGCGGTGTGCTCCACACCACCGACGAGTACGGTGATTTCGAAGTGAAACTGGAATTCCAGCTTCCTCCCGGCGGCAATAATGGCCTGGCCATTCGATATCCCGGCCAAGGGGACGCTGCTTATACTGGCATGTGTGAGTTGCAAGTCCTCGACAACACTTCTGAACGATACAAAGACAAACTCGATCCACGGCAATACCACGGCTCAGCCTATGGGATGATCGCCGCCCACCGCGGGTACCTGCGGCCGGTCGGGCAATGGAATTACCAGAAGGTCACCGTACAGGGCTCGAAGGTGCGCGTCGAGTTGAATGGCACGGTCATTCTGGACGGTGACCTGAGCCAGGTCACTGAGTTCATGGCCAATCGACCGCACCCTGGTAAGGATCGCACCAAGGGCTATTTCGGCTTCGCGGGCCACAACGACCCCGTCCGCTTTCGCAACATCGAAATTCGATCGCTCGATTGATCGGACCGGTACGCCATCTGTGCTTTGGCAGGCTCCGGCCGATGGCATAGACAGTCCATCTCCGACCCCGGCTCGTGCACCGTTGCACGCGGCCGGGGTTCGAAGCTCCTCTACCGTGCCGGTCGATCGCACGGTCTGTCGATCTTCGACTCGTGGGCAATGATCTGACCCACAATTAGCCAGATACCGACGAAGAACGTGCCCAGCACGGCGTGAAACCACTCCAGACTCATAGGAAACCTTGACGCTTGCGCAGAGAAATCTGATCGCGTCATCCGTGCGCTAAAGAAAGTGGATTCGACGTCCAGAATCCACGAACCGACGTATCATTGTTTGTCGGCAGGGCGGCGGGGCAATGCTGATAAGTTTTTTTCCGCGCGCACTAAATTGCCTAAAGCGCACAGTTTTTCGCTCGGTCGCCTTGGCACTCGCCTGCCGCGAGACACTCAATCCTTGAGTTGAAACAGGTGTCGTAGAGCATCCAGCAAATTGGCATGGTGTTTCGAGTCGGCATGATCGCGCAACGACTTGAGAGGGGGATGCAAAAGCTTATTCACCAGGCGATCGAACGCCACCTCGATTTCCTTGCAGATTTCCGGATCCACCTCCCGTGACTCCAGCTTTGCCAGCAAACGGGCCAGCTCTTCCCGTTTGATTTCATCGGCTTGACTTCGTAAACGCCGAATCGTAGGGCCGCTGACCCGATGCGCGGATTCAGCCACGAATTTCTTCAATTCCTGGTCAACGATTCTGGTCGCTTTCGGCCACTCTCGTTGCCGCGCCTCGACATTGCGGTCGCATACTTTGCGCAGGTCATCCAACGTATACAGATAGACGTCGGGTAGTTCTGCTATCGAGGATTCGAAATCTCTTGGCACCGCCAGGTCGAGGATCAATACGGCGCGGGCATGGTGGGCGGTGCGGGCCGCGCGAAAGGTGTCGCGGTGCACGACCGGTTGTTCCGCTCCCGTCGTGGAGATGACCAGGTCGGCGACCGCCAACCGCTCGTACAATTCCTCCCAGGGGACGGCCGTGGCCGGAAACTGCTGTGCCAGCTCCTGCGATTTTTCCGGACTGCGATTGATGATCTCGATGCAATTGGCTCCAGCATCGATCAGATAACGGAGCGTTTCCGTTCCCATCTCACCAGCGCCAATGAGCAGGATATGCTTATCGTCGAACCGCTCGAAGAACTCGGCAGCGATTTCACTCACTGCCACGCTGGGGATGCTCACGCGTCGCTTTTGAATCTCGGTCTCGTTAGCGACTCGCCGAGCCACCATGGTAGCTCGCTGGAACAACTGGTGCATCAGAGTCCGGGCGGTCGATGCCTGGCAGGCCTGATCGTAGGCCTGTTTCACTTGCGACAGGATCTGGGCTTCGCCGATCACCATACTGTCCAACGCCGAAGCCACCATAAACAGGTGCCGGATGGCCTCCTCATCGGGCAACCGCATGAGCTGCGCAGCGATATCCGCGTAGCTCAAACCATGATAATCCGCCAGGAATCTGCCGATCGCGTCCAGCCCCGGAAATACCTCTGCCGAGTCGGTGGCTACATACATTTCCACTCGGTTGCAGGTGCTGAGCAGAACCGCTTCGCACCGGGGAAACAGTTGCTGAAACCTTCGCAATGCATCGTCGACCTGGCTCTTAGAAAACGCCAGTTTCTCGCGCACCTCCAGCGGCGTATGGTGGTGGCTCCAGCCTATCATTCCCCACGGCATCAGCTCGATACCTCCGCTGGGGATTGCATCGGTGATGATTCCTCTCCTTGGCCCGCCAAACCGTGCGAACTAAGCACTAAAGCCAGCAGAACCATCATCATGAACAAGAAGTTAGCGATGGCCAATCGCGCGCTCCGTCGACCTCCCAACGAGCCACTGGAAAGGAACTCCCAACCGGCGGCTAACAACGACCAAAGGAATAAGATTGCGGTCGCCGCGATCCCGCCATCGAACCAGGGTACGCTGTCCGATTCGCTGAGCTTCAACAGAATACCCGACACCATGCCCACTCCCAAGAAAACAGGTGTGGCCAGCAAACACAACCGGTTGACCGATTGCTGGAACTCCAGCGGCGGCAACTTCAACTTCCTAAGTCCTCCCACCTTGCGTTTCAGGCGATCCGCCTGCACCAGATACATGCCCCCGAAGGCGGCTCCCAACCCGATCAAAACGGTGCCGATCAACAGACTGAGGGTATGTACCCACCGCCACAACGCCACCTGCTGACCAGGGGCGATGGAAAAGGACCCCGCCTCCCGAAACAACAGCCCCAACACCGACAACAACAAAATGATCGGTACCAGGAACAGACTCACGCCCGTATTGGGATTCCGCAATAAAAGGACCAGGCACACGATCGCCAGCACAAACGAACCGACCTGCACCCATTGAAACCAATCGGCGAACAAGTGACCGGAACCGTTCAGCGATTGCGCGAACTGGTAATACAGGAACGTCCCGTGGGCGATAATGCCCGCTGTCAGCATGCCAGCCGACAACCAGTTCCGAAACGGAACTTTGCAGAATGGGCGAGTGGCTTCCAGTGCCAACACGACCAGGTAGCTCAACATGAAACAGGAAACGGTTACCCCGGACAACACCTCGGTACCTCCGCCGAAAAATCGTGCGACTCGAACGCTCTTTTCAACCGGTCGGCAGTGGGCAGATCGGGAAATGAAAGAAGCCAGCCTCGGCGGGCCGGCCCCTGCGCGTGTGTCGAGATTATGCGGTCATCCGCTCGTCTGATGCTCCTCGCTCGACCCTTCCTTGCTCTCCCTGGGCGCACCGTGGGACGAGATGGGTAACCTCACATCACCACTTCCGCTTCCGCCACCATTCGATGAACTGCACCCCATAGATGATTGGATAGAGCGGCAGAATGGGAATCAATCCCACTCGTCATCGTCGTCATCGTCCCAATCATCATCGTCATCGTAGTCATCGTAATCATCGTCGTCGTCTTCGTCATCATCATCGAAGTCGTCGTCTACCCATTCGGGTTCGTCGTCGTCATCCTCGTCATCATCGTCGTCTTCGTCATCATCATCGTCGTCGACTTCGTCCCAGTCCGTATCCTCCACGTCATCGTCGTCATCATCATCGAAATCGTCGTCGTCATCATCGTCGAGATCATCCAGATCGTCGTCGTCATCGATGTCCGCATCGAAGTCATCGGCGAATAGCTCATCGTCATCGATGGCTTCCACCGTTTGCGAGTTCAATTCCTCGGACCGCTCTTCTGCCGGAATAGCTTCCACCGTTGTCCAACTTGCATGTGTCACGACTGACTCCTTTTCCTCCGAGGATGTTGCGTCGACTTGTGGTGACGAAGATACCATATTCTGGATTTCGTTGACCCACTCCTTGCGTGGTAATCGATCGGCCGATCGCAGCCCAAACATCTGCAAAAACCGCTTGGTTGTTCCATACAGGTAGGGTCGGCCCAACTCTTCACTGCGACCGCAGATCCGCACCAGGTCCATTTCCATTAATTGCTTCAGCACCTCACTGCAACCGACTCCCCGCACCGCCTCGATCTCCGCCCGCAGCACCGGTTGCCGATAGGCCACTACCGCCAATGTTTCCATGGCGGACTGACTGAGGCGTTTACCCACGGGAACGTATTGTAACTTTCTCAGCCAGTTGGCGAACTGCGGCCGGGTCAACATGACATAGCCGCCTGCTATTTCTTCAATGCGAAACGCCCGCCCTTCCGCATCGTACTCGACATTCAGGCGGCGGATCAGTGTACGTGCTTCGGTTGCATCCGCCAACCCAGCTATTTTAGCTATCTTTCGGCTGTTCAGTTCCTCCCTCGCTAAGAATAACGTCGCCTCAATCCGCTGCATTTTGGCCGCTTCGGTGTCTTCCTCGGCCGGGTTGTGGTCTGCCTTGGCAGGATGCTGCAACGCTCCTTTATCCGCAGCGGCCCATATGTGGGCGAACGCCCATCCGCTCCTCTTGCTCGCTGGAATGCGGCTAAGCTGGGGGTAATTCGGTGCAACACGTCCCCTCTGGACTCCATATCCCATGCTGTTATTCCCTTCCCCTCCGCTGAATTAGCGGCAAGGTTGACCAGGTTCCGTTTTGCGATTGCTGGTCCGTATCCTACAATCGGTCTGTTTCGGCGTTACCAGCTCAATGGCGACCCTTCCGGCACCTCGTTTGCTTTGACAAAAGTGGAACCGCCCGTCAACCGATTTTAGCCCAACCACGCCGGTTACGACCATGTCGCAAAACAGTCCACCTGGCCAGCCCCCGTCGGATTCCCCCCCTTCCCGCGGCGGGAGGGCAGGTCTGTTTCTGAAAATCTTCTGTTCCCTGGTCCTGCTGATGATTCTCGGCGGTGTCTACTTGTCATTAACAGGCGTTCAGGGTACGGAATTCAATCCGACGACGTTCGAGTTGCGGCATTTCAGCTACCGCAAGATTCCTTTCACTCGCATCCAGGTGGCTGGTATCCGGCACTCGGCACCCGAACATTATTTTGCCTGGTCGGCCAACGCCTTCGGCGATCGGGCTGTGTTGGATGTTGCGATCACACGCCATCTCCGCCGACCTGCTGGCTGGCCCTCCCGCTGGGATCTGGTCGAGATCCAGAGCGTCGAGTCGCTGGGCACCGGATCTGCCCAAATCCTGGTCGAAATGCTGACCGCCGTTACGCCCGACTACGACCCCTTTTGGGAAACGTGGTCGCGCGATAATCCTCGGCTGGCCGCCGTTTTCTGGCCCGCTGTGCAGGATCTATCCGCGGCGGGCAAGTACACCGAACTGCCCCGGCTGTGCGAGCTTGCCGGCTCGACATCGCAACCACTTGAGTTTCTAGAATCGATAAACGTTACCGTATTCCCCGTCCTGCGAGACCATGCGCTGGCGTTACAAAGCCAAGGCGAGGATCAGCTCGCTCGTGCTGCTGCTGAGGCAGCGTTGCGATACGGTTCGGATCCGCGTCTGGTCGCAATCGCCGGTGATGCATCGCAATGACGGTGTGACAACTGACCCCGCATCGACCCATCCCCCGCTGGGAGACGCATGTCCGCCAGAAACCGCTGGGCCGCCTCGCTGCACCTTTGCGCATACTATGGTAAATTGGAGTTACCGGAACTGGGGCGCCTTCATAGTTTCTGCTTTGCAACCGTGCTGCCGCACCCCTGAATTCTTGTTTTGCATGCCTACTGGAAGCCAGCACCGATCCCATGGAAATCTATTTTGATAACAACGCCACGACGATGATCGATCCGGTCGTTGCTCGCCGGATGGCCGATCTGCACGACCAACGTCTGGCAAACCCCGCCAGCCAACATGCTGCAGGCCGACGTGCCCTGCAAGTACTCGAAGAGGCCACCGAGACGATCCTTCAAATGGTCGATGCCCCACCCAGCAGCCGGGTGGTCTACACCAGTGGTGGAACTGAGGCCAATAACCTGGCCATCATGGGGACTTTCCGCAGCCGCCCTGGAATGATCTTCCTCGGCGGCGTGGAACACCCTAGCGTCGTCGAGGCCGCTACGGCGGTGGCCGGCTCGGAAAACGTCCGCCTGCTTCCTGTGGATGAACATGGGCAGTGTGATCTAGATACCCTGGAGCGATGGTTTCGTCAGGTCGCTGGGAACAACCAACGCGTATCTTTAGTTTCTGTCATGCGCGGCAACAACGAGACTGGGATCCTGCAAGACCTGCGACCGATTGCCGAGCTGTGTCAACGCTACGATACGCCATTCCATAGTGACGTCATCCAGGTGGTCGGTAAGATCCCGTTCTCGATGGCCGATGCCGGGTTGAACGCGATCTCGATCACGGCCCACAAGATCCACGGGCCCATCGGAATTGGGGCTCTGATCCTCGACGGGTCGATGTCCCCCACCCCTTTGCTGGTTGGTGGCGGACAACAACTTGGCTTGCGTCCCGGCACGATTCCCGTGGTATTGGCGGCAGCGTTGGCTGAGACATTACGGCAGATTTGCGCTGATCGGGACGAGGGTGTCTTCGACCGCCTGCAAACGCTGCGGGACGTGTTTGAGCGTCGCGTTGGCCAGATTGCCACGACGTACGTCATCGGCCAGGATGCTCCGCGGCTCCCTCACACCAGCAACATTGCGTTCCTGGGCCTTGACCGCCAAGCGCTGCACATGGCTTTGGATCTCAATGGATTGGCTTGCAGTACCGGATCCGCCTGTGCCAGCGGCAGTGCACGACCGTCTCCAGTTTTGACGGCGATGGGGCTCCCCCCCGAGGTAGTAAGTGGATCGCTTCGCTTCAGCCTTTCCCGTTTCACACAGGAAGATGAGGTAGACCGGGCTTTGGAGATCATTGCCCGCGCCGTGGAAAAAGCCTCGGCTCGCCCTACGCTACACGGCTAGAATCCCGTTCTCTACGCGTCAGAATAGACGCCATTGCGAAGCCTCGCGATGGTATCCTGTACCTCGCACCCTATCCGACGCCTGTCGCGGTCAATCCCTCCAGCCCGCAGGTGGCGTGTTTTCATGCTTTTTGGCCTGGCCGATACCCGGAATACCGCTTGCTGTGACCACCGCCAACCCGATGAACGGTACGATTCGTTTGCCCATCGAGCGGCCGGCCTCGGTCCGTGCCCGGCTTCCGTCGGTGACCGACGATGCCTGGCACCTGCCGTATTATTTTGTCGGACCCGAAAACGCTCAGCTCAGCCTGCTGTTCGACGACAGCACGGTCGCCGCGTTGGCCGACTGTTCTCCGTGCGTCTTGTACGGCGAGCAGGGCTGTGGCAAGACTACCTTGGCGGTAACTCTCGCTGTTCGCTGGTCCCGTAAAACCAGACTACGGCCACTATGCATCTCCTCCGGTGCGGATTTCGTCAGCGACTATCTCTCGGCGATCGAGATCGACGACATCCAGTCCTTTCACCAGCGCTTCCGCGGTTGCAGGTTGTTGGTTCTCGACGGCTTAGACGCACTGGTCGACCGCCAGGCTGCTCAAATAGAACTTCTGCATACCTTGGATGCGTTGGCCGAACAGGGGTGTCCAGTCGTGATAACGGCTTCCCAGTTACCTACCACGCACGGGTCGCGGAGCATGTCGCCCTGTTTGGTCAGCCGTTTGCTCTCAGGATTGAGCATCCAAGTCCGCCGCCCCGGTCCGGAAACCATGCTGGTGATTTTGCGTGAGCTCATCAACCGTAAGCGAGCGCGAAAGCAACTGGACGGTTTCGTCGATATGCTGCTTCCTTTCTCGGATCGATTGAGCGTTTGCGAATTGAATTCGATTGTCGACGCTGTCATCGACTCGGTCGGATCGCCCCAAGGCTTGACTCCCGATCTCGTCGACCGATTGGTGGCTGCCCACCAGTCGCAACAACCTTTGTCGATCGCGGACATTGCCAAAGCAGTCGCCGGCAAGACCAACACGCGTTTATCGGCCCTGCGAGCCGCCAGCCGTGAATCACACATCGTCCGCGCCCGTGGCATCGCCATGCTGCTGTGCCGCCAGTTGACCTCGGCCAAACTCGCCGAAATCGGCGGCTATTTTGGCGGTCGCGACCACTCGACGGTGCTTCACAATTGCCGCAAGACCGCGGCTTTGATCGATTCGGATCCGGAATTTGCCGCGGTGGTCGACGACATTCGCAAACATCTCTTGTGGAAAACCCGTTAGTCGCTCGTCGATAAGTGTTCGCTGCCTTTCTCCTGCATCCCCTTCGCTTCCTCTGTGTCAACAAGTACCCTGCCATGAACTCGTCGGTCGACCGCCATCTGACCGCTCCCGACTCTTTATCCACGGTCAATAACTGTCGGTTGGTCGGCCTGTTCGCGAACCGTTCAGCTCGAACTCTCAGCGATGCTTGCTAGTCATTCGATCCGCCAGCCATGTGGAAAACCCACTTGGGAGGCAGCTTCCTAATACGAATAGACTATTTAAGAATTAATAAGACCGAAGACAGCCGCGAACAGGTTCCCGCCCCAGGAATTTCCGTTTACGCCTAGTTCTGTTTTAGCCGCTGGGAGGTTAAAACAACCCCTCGAACGATGCCCCCGGAGCCGACGCTCTGCGGTGGACGTAGGGCTTAGCACCTAGCATTCCAGGTCGCCACACCGGCAGCGACACTTATTCCAAAGTACCACAGTTCCAAGAACCACACGCCATTCGGTGGCGGATACGGAGGTTCGAATCATGAAAGTTGCTTGCGATCGAGAGCGATTGACGTCGGCTTTCCAGGTAGCGGCCAGCGTCGTGTCGACGAAAAGCCCCAAGGATATCCTGCAAAATGTGAAGGTCGAAACCGGCGACGGCGAGCTGACTTTGATGGCCAGTGGTGCCGAAACAGGCGTCCGTATCCAAGTCCCCGAGGTGGAAGTCATCGAACCTGGTAAGGCCTTGTTTCACGTCGAGCGTGTCGGCCGCGTATTGCGGGAAAGCAGCGACGAGAAGCTGGAGTTCGAGACCAAGGACAATAATCTGTTCGTCCGCGGCATATATGCCGAGATACGCATCCCCACAGCCAATCCGGACGAGTATCCGACCATCCCCGGGTTCACCGAGGAGAGCTATCACGAGTTGCCCGCGGGGACCTTCCGGGAAATGGTTCGCCGCACGGCTTTCGCTACCGATCAGGAAAGCGCTCGGTTCGCGTTGGGGGGTGTGCTATTCGAGATGACCGACGACAAGGTCGTGGCGGTGGGGACTGACGGTCGCCGGTTGGCTGTGGTCGAAGGCGCGGGGACCAGCGTAGGAGGGCATAAGACCGAAGGCAACGCTACGATCATACCTACAAAATCGCTGGTGTTGATGGAGCGAAGCATCAGCGACGAAGAAGCGCCCGTGCATCTGGCTGTTCATGGTAATGAGGTGTTGTTCAGAACGAATAATTGCACGATCAATGCAAGGCTGGTGGAAGGGAGGTTTCCCAATTGGCGCCAGGTCATCCCCGACCGCACGGATTCCGTGCAAATCGACGTGAACGTGGGGCCGTTGCTGTCGTCCATCCGCCAGGCAGCAGTGGTGGCCGACAAGGAAACTCGGGGATTGGACATGATCTTCGGGGACGGAACTTTGCTGATGACGGCCAGCCACGCCGAGCAGGGTGAGAGCCGCGTCGAACTGCCCATCGACTACACGGGTGATAAGGTGGCTGTGAAACTGGATTACCGGTTTATCATAGATTTTCTCAAAGTCTTGGAACCTGAGACGCGAGTAAAGCTGGATATCGAATCGTCGAAGTCACCGGCCGTGCTGAAGACCGACGATGGGTACACCTATATCGTGATGCCCATGGCCTTGGATTAATATCACTGTAGTCAATACGGAGCGAACAAACCAATGAGCATTTCCGCGTTCATGGAAAAGCATTTTAGGCATTTCAATGCGCGTGAAACATTGGCAGCCGCTCAGGCTTACAAACGGTTTGTCGAAGACGGCGGCAAGATGCTGGTCTCTCTGGCTGGAGCCATGAGTACGGCAGAATTGGGGATTTCACTTGCCGAGATGATCCGCAGGGGAAAAGTCCACGCGATCAGTTGTACGGCCGCCAACCTGGAGGAAGACCTTTTCAATTTGTTTGCGCACGACGATTACGAAGTCATACCGGATTGGCGTGCGCTTAGTGCTGATGACGAAGTCGAGTTGTTGCGCAAAGGGATGAATAGGGTGACCGATACCTGTATCCCGGAAACCGTCATGAAGCACATGCAAGCGCGGCTAGTAAAGTACTGGAGCGACGCCGCGGAGAAAGGGGAAGCCTATTACCCCTACGAGTACTTTTGGCGCATCCTGGATGAAGAAGATTTGAAACAGGAATATCAGGTACCCATCGAGCATAGTTGGGTGGCGGCGGCCAAGGAGAGGAACATTCCGATCGTATCGCCGGGCAGCGAGGATAGTACCCTGGGGAACATGTTCACCGCCCGCGTGATGGATGGAACCGTCAAGAGTCATTCCGCTCTGAAGTCCGGCACGCAGCAATTGCAAATGCTGGCCGAGTGGTATCAACGCCAGTGCAGCGACCATCCGATCGGTTTTTTCCAGATCGGCGGAGGCATCGCTGGGGACTTCGCCATTTGTGCTGTCCCTATGCTGATTCAGGACTTGGAGCTAGACGTACCCTTGTGGGCATATTTCGCGCAGATCAGTGATGCGGTAACCAGTTACGGGGGGTATTCGGGTGCCGTGCCGAATGAAAAGATTACCTGGACCAAGCTGGATCGGGATACGCCCAAGTTCATGATTCAAAGCGATGCAACGATCGTCGCGCCGCTGATCTTCGCATACGTGCTGGGAGAATAGGCGGCGCCCAGAAAGAACGCGGCTACGCGCCGGACAGTCAACGTGGATGCCAACCGGAAGAGCTGTCGGAGATCATCCGATTGCGTAACGTTTGCAGACCCCGTTTGAGCAATCCGGCCACAGCGACTTCGGACTTTCCCATCGCCTCGGCGATTTCCTTGAGAGTTAGACTTTCCAGATACCGCAATCGGAGGGCTTCTGCCTGGGTGTCGGGCAACTCGGCCAACTGCACCAGGAGCATATCGACGAATTCGCCGCGGATGACGCGTTGGCTTGGAGAAGTCGTCTCGGCCAACGCCCGGTCGACATGCCCCGGCTGACTATCCGACGACCGATTCGTGACCTCGCGTCCGGCGGAGCGTTTTTCGGTGAACAGGTGCCGTTGGTGGGCCGTTGATACGTTGTGGCGGAGGATGTTTCGCAGCCAACCCAGGAGCTGGGCAATGCTCTGGCCTCGAAAGGCCCGAAAATCGCGTTGGGCTTCCAGGAAGGTGGTTTGAACCAAATCAGCCGGGTCCAGCCGCTGGCGTAACCGAGGGTCCAAGCTCCGCCGGGCAATTACCAATAAGTAAGGACGGTACTGGTCGAGCAAAAGACCGAAAGCTTCCTCGTCGCCTTGAAGCGCAGCATCCAACAAGTGTTGATGTTCCGAGGCTGCCACCGTCCAAATTCCCAGTTTCCAGCGTCTGTTCCACGGTCCGATACGTACCTACTATTGTAACAAACAGCCCACCGACCGCTGGCAGAACAACACGGCGGCCGGCGGATGCACCCCAGGTCGACTATAATTGCCACAAACCTCGAAGACCGATTGGCGTAGCTATGAAGGGGTAGCGGCATCCGCAACCCCCCCGGTTGGAAGCACACAGAGGACTGGAGCACAATGTATCTGCGAATGGCCCGGCGGCTGATCTCCGAAACCGACAAACGGCTGCTGTGGAAACTGGTCTACCTAGCGGGATGGAAGGGTTTTCGTAGCGTCCAGGCTCACAAGCGACGGTTGAAACGAGGCGAGTTCTTCCCTCCGTTTCTCTATCTGTCGATTATCAACAGTTGCAATTTGCGGTGCCAAGGATGTTGGGTCGATGTTGCCGCCAAACAAACAAAAATCGATCTGGCAGCCCTCAATCGTACCGTCAACGAAGCCAAAGCCATGGGCAACGCGTTCTTTGGCATTCTGGGCGGGGAGCCGTTCCTGCACAAAGAGCTGCTGGATTTTCTCGGTAGCCATCCGGATGCCTATTTCCAAGTCTTCACCAACGGCCATTTTATCACCGATGCGGTAGCTCGGCGTTTGCGGGAACTGGGCAACGTAACGCCGCTGATCAGCGTGGAAGGAACGGAGATCATAAGCGATCAGCGGCGGGGACGTCCCGGCGTCCTGAATAAGACCATGGAGGGGCTGCGCAACTGTTTGAACAACAAAGTGTTGACGGGTGTCTGCACCAGTGTGTGCAAGACGAACATCGATGATCTGGTCCAGGACCGCTGGGTGGACCGCCTGATCGAGATGGGAGTCTTTTATTGTTGGTTCCATGTTTATCGCCCGATGGGACCGGATCCACGTCCCGAATTGGCCCTGGATACGGATCAACTCCGCCGTGTGCGACAGTTCGTCGTGGACACCCGGGCCACCAAGCCGATCATCGTCATCGACGCCTATCATGACGGCGAAGGTCGTGCGCTGTGTCCGGCGGTCACCGGCTTCACCCACCACATCGGCCCCAGCGGTGATATCGAACCGTGTCCCGTGATCCAACTTGCAACCGACAGCATTCACGATCAACGACCGCTCAGGGAGGTCTTCAACCACAGCAACTTTCTCAGGGAATTCAGGGAAATAACCGCCCAGCATACGCGCGGCTGCGTCGTGCTGGAGAGACCGGATTTGCTGTTGGAACTAGCCCAGCGTCATGGAGCGCGAGATACCACGTTGCGTAAACGGGCCTTCGAGGAATTGCAAGCAACCATCCCCCGACGATCGCAGTATGTCCCAGGCAATGAA
>RFIQ01000353.1 GCA_003695565.1 Planctomycetota bacterium
CGCGGGCCAAGCCAATTATGCTGCCGCCAACGCGCTATTGGATGGGTTGGCCAGTTATCGTCGTGGGCGGGGATTGCCGGCCACGGTGATCAACTGGGGGCATCTCGGGGAAGTTGGATACTTGGCCCGGCGACAACAGTTGGGGGAACGATTGGAACGCCAGGGCGTGCTCAGTTTCTCGGTGCGGCAAGCGACCGAGTGCCTCGAGTTCATCTTGCAGAACCGGCTGGTGCAAGCCAGCGTGTTGCGCATGGACTGGTCGCGCTGGCGCGGTTTAGGGCTGACCCATCGCGTCAGCCCTCGCTTCGCCCACTTGATTCAAACCGGTGCCGCGAGCGGAGACGCGGCCGAAGCGATGTCCGCCGAGCAATTGTCGGAACTGCCGCAGCCGCAGCGCATCGAGGCGATTCTGGACATGCTGCGCGCGAAAGCGTCCAGTTTGCTGGGTGTGTCCGCCACGCGGCTGGGGGCAGATTCATCGCTACTGGAAATGGGATTGGATTCCCTGATGGCAGTCGAACTGAGGAACTGGTTGGAACGCAAACTGGGGGTGAATCTGCCCGTTTCTGGGTTGATGCGGTCTACGCCCATGCAGGCGATTGCCGAGACGGTCAGTTCTCTGCTGGTACCCAGCGCCGCGACTGCGGCCGGCAGCTCGCCGCCCCCGTCCAACTCCACCGACCCCACGGCTTCAGCGGATTCGGTGGACAATCTGGGGGCGTTGGACGCTCTGGCCGGCATGTCGGATGCTGACGTGAACCAGTTATTGAACAAGTTACTGAAGGAAGAATCGGGACACTGAAGTCCTACACTGCCGTGGCGCGTCCCGCCGGCGCGACCGCGGTGAGGCCTCTGCAGGAACGGAACAGAGTCGTGAAGGAGTTGCCAGACCAACAGATGCCAGGCAGGCCGGATCCGCGCGACATCGAATCCATGACGCCAGCCGAGCGTCGGCGTTTGCTGGCGCATCTGCTTGAACAGAAGCGCGCCCGAGAGCCGCAGGCTTTTGCGATGTCCGAAGGACAGCAGGCGTTGTGGTCCGCCTACCGCAAGAATCCGGCATTGACTCCATTCAATGTGTTCTTGCCGATTCGGTACCGTTCGGCCATCGACGTCGATGCGTTGCGCCGGGCGGTGGAACTGGTCTGTCAACGACACGAAATGCTCCGCACCACGTTTGCCGAGATTGACGGACGATTGTTGCAGCGAGTCCATCCGAACCTTGTGCCGCATTTCGAAGTCCATGCGGCGGAACGCTGGACAGACGATGAGATTCGCGAATCGGTCAGCAGCGAAGTCCAGAAGCCGTTCGATCTCGGATCGGGGCCGATGCTGCGATTGGATTTGTATCGGCGAGGACCGGAGGATTGGATCGTCGTAGCCACCACGCATCACATCATCATCGACTACTGGTCTCTGGTGTTGGTCCTGCAAGAAGTGCAGATGGCCTACCAAGCGCTACGGGCAGGTGCCCGGGTGGAATTGCCTCGCCCAGTCAACAATTACCGCGACTTTGTCCAGCAACAACAGGAGATGCTGGCCGGGATCGAAGGGGAGCGGTTGCAAAGATTCTGGGCGAAGATGCTGGAAGGGGCGGAGCAGGCGGTGGATTTGCCAACCGACTTTCTGCGTCCCGCCGAGTTCACGCACCGAGCCGCGACCTGTGCGCTGCAGATTCCCAATGTCCTGTTCGGTAAGATCAAGCGGCTAGCGGCCGAACTTCACACGACGCCGTTCGCCATCGTTCATTCCGCCGTGCAGGTGTTCTTGCAGCGCTATGCGGGAACGGAAGTCTTCTTGCTGGGATCGCCGGCGGCCGGTCGGCAGAATCCGGCCTTTTCCGACACGGTGGGCTTTTTCATCAACATGCTCCCCTTGCGGGCCGATCTGACGGGCAATCCCACCTTCGACGCGCTGGTTCGGCGAACGTCGACTACGATCGCCACCAGCCTGGAACACGAGGCGTATCCGATCAATCGGATCGTTTCCGATGCTGGGGTGGGGCGCGATCCCAGTCGCAGTCCCCTGTTTCAGTTCTCGGTAACCTATGAGAAATCGCAGGTGCGAGAGCAAGCTGGGCGAGTCAGTTTCCTGTTTCCCCGCGGGCAGCAACAGCGACGGATCGGCGGCGTCCTGCAAGAACCATTCTACGTGCCAGTACCGACCTGCCATTACGATATGGAGTTCGTGTTCGAGCAGACTCCCGACGCCCTGCACGGCATGCTCTGCTACTGCCGAGATTTGTTCGACGAGGAAACCGTGCAGTGCATGGCATCCAACTTCGCCCAACTCCTCGATTCGCTCGTCCACCACCATGCCCTGCCGGTTGCCACGGTCCCCTGGCAGCGGACCGCAGGCGGGCGATCCCCTGCAGCGGGGAGTGAGCCCTCGTCGGTGGCGGATTCTCGCGCGGAGACGGCTGCATGGAAGGTTGACGCGAGGACCGCTAACGCGGGGCAAGCTAACGAGAGGAAGACTCACGAGCGGACCGGTGCGCTTCCCTCGCGCGATGCGCCCCAACTCGCAGCGGAACAACGATTGCCGACCGCCCCGGCCGAGAGCGGGATGTCGTGGGATCGAGTCGATACAGCGCTGGCGACGGCCGCCCGCCAGTACGGTTCCGCCCCGGCGCTGCGCTGGCGTTCCGAGACGCTGACCTATGATGAGATGCTGGACCAGGCAACAGGGCTGGCCCATCGTCTGTTGACAACCGAGGTCGAGTTTGGATCGCTGGTACCGGTCGTGGGGCTGAGTCGACCGGCGACGTTGGTGGCCATCTGGGCGGTTCAAATCGCCGGCTGCGTTCCTGTACCGATCGACGCGCGGTGGGCCGCAGAGACCTGGCCGCGGGTGATGCAACAGGTTCAACCTTCCGTCGTGTTGTACGACCGGCTGGCCGAAACGGCATTGGACTGTCCCAGCATCGTCTTGCATTATGGAGACTCCATCCGCACGCCTCCCCAGGGCTTGCTGAAACAGGTGCCCAGGCGGCCAGACGATTGTGCCTATGTGATTTTTACATCTGGTTCTACTGGAGTCCCCAAAGGGGTTCTGGTCAGCCACGACGCGGTTGTCAACACGCTGCGCTGGCACACGCAGGCCGCGCCGCTAGGCCCCGGCGATCGCATGTTGATGCTGCTATCGCATCAATTCGATGCTGGTCTGGGGAACGCCTGGTGCTGTTTGCTGTCGGGAGCGGAACTGGTTTGGGCGGACGATGTGGATCGCCTGGACCCTTACGAGCTGATTCAGCAAATTCGTCGCGACCGTATTACGGTTGTCCCGGCCATCCCCAGCTTGTTGCAGGCCATGGCCGAACATCCAGAGTTTCGCGCGTGCGATGCGGTGCGGATGCTTTGGACCGGCGGCGAAGCGATGCCACCGGAATTGCCCGCTAAAGTCGCACGGGTCACCTCGGCGCGATTCTGGAATTTTTACGGCCCCACGGAAACTGCCATCGAAGCATCTGCCATGGAAGTGACGGGGCATGACCCACGGCGGCCGGTGCCGATCGGCTATCCGATCGATGGGGCGGAGCTCCGGGTGGTCGATGCCATGCGCCGCCAGGTGCCGGACACCGTGCCAGGCGAACTGGCGATCGGCGGCCGGGGAGTCGCCCAAGGGTACCTGGCAGACCCTGCGCTGACCGAAAAACGGTTCGTTACGCTGGAGTCCAACAGCGGGGTCCACCGTTTCTATCTGTCGGGAGATCTCTGTCGGCGCAATGGGCGAGGCCAACTGGAGTTTCTGGGACGGCGGGATCACCAGGTCAAATGGCGCGGATACCGCATCGAGCTGACGGAAATCGAGGCTGCATTGCAATCGCATGCCTGGGTGGAGCGAGCTGCCGTGAAGCTGGTCGGCAACGATGCGACGGCTAATCTATGGGCTTTCGTGAACTTGAGCGCTTCTCCGGAGCGTTTGGTCGGCGAGCGGCACGACCACGTGCTGCGCACTGCGGATGCTGACCCAGCCACCCTCGCGTGTGCCGAGGGTGGATCGCCGGGGCAATTCCACCACGCCGATGCGCGGCAGCAAATCGCATCGATACTGATGCGTTTCCTGCGCGCTCAGTTGCCTGCATACAAGGTGCCGACGGCCGTGGCGGTACTCGATGCGTTGCCGCTCACCGCCAGTGGCAAAGTCGATCGCAAGCAACTTCCGGATCACATCGATCGCGCGGACGCGGGAAGGGTGGCCGTCGCTCCTCGAACGGAAATCGAACGATTCCTGCTCGGCCAGTGGCAGAAAGCGTTGGGGAGCCATTGCCGGTCGGTCCAACAGAACTTCTTCGACCTGGGCGGAACCTCGCTGCAAGCCGCTATGCTGGCCAGTCGTCTTACGCAAGAGTTGGGCGTCAACGTGCCAACCTCCCTGCTATTCGATGCCTTGGACATTGCCGATGTGGCGACTCAGTTGTGCACACTCTATCCGCAAACGATGATCGAACGGTTTGGCGAGTCCACCGTGGCGACGCAGCGAAATCTGCGTACGGCCGAAACCGTGGACCGCCCGGCGCATGAGCTGATCGTGGCCCTCAAACCGTCCGGTGGTCGGCCTCCGTTGTTCATGGTACATCCGCCTGGCGGGATCGTGATTTGCTACCGCGAATTGGCCAGGTCGCTGAAGGCCGATCAACCGCTGTATGCGATTCGCTCGCGAGGGTTGCACGGTGCAGAACACCTGCCCGATTCACTGGAAACGATGGCCCGCGAATATGTGGACGCGATTCGCACTGTACAGCCGCGCGGCCCGTACCGGTTGGGTGGCTGGTCGCTGGGAGGACTCGTCGCGTACGAGGTGGCTCGCCAGTTCACCGACAGCGGCGAGGCGGTCGGGCAACTCGTATTGCTCGACACGTCGATTCCGGCTGGGGCTACCGACCTGGTCCCCGCCGAGGAACAGGTCAATGTGGGCCTGGAATATGGCATCGACCTGTCGCTGGATCAACTGGCGGAATTGCCACCGGAGCAACAACTGCCCATGCTATGGGAACACGCTAAGCATCTGGGCGTACTGGCCGATGACAGCCCCCCCGAGGTTGTGAACAAGGCTTTGCGAGAGCTGCGAGACTTGTTCCACCACCATTTGGCGCTGGCCCGCGGGTACCGAATGGTTCCCTTGCCGATTCCCATCGACTTGTTTCGGCCGACTGAAACGCCGGTGCCATTGCAGGTCAGTGCGGATCGAGGATGGCGCCACGTCAGCCCTCGCGTGTCCGTGCACTTCGTTCCGGGGCACCACCATAGCATGGTGCAATCACCGCATGTTCAATTCATTGCACGGCAGTTATAGCTCACCGCTCCATTGCCTCCTGTCGCCACCTGGTGGATCGAGACCTGCGACCGCAATGGCACCCGTCGGCGACGGGATCACACGGAGAATGCTTCTGCGGGGCGTCGCGTCCCCGTTACTCAACCAAAGATGGTCGGTCTAGCTCCGCTGGCGAATGCGAAGCGAGCGTCGCACCGCGCACCCGCTGTCTTCCAACTACAAGTACTCGGTCCAGCCGCGCGCCTGGAGCTGTTTGACGATCTCGCGCACACGCTCCTCTTCAGATTTGGGAGCTACCAGTGTTGCATTCTCGGTATGCACGACGATCATGTCCTGCAAGCCGATCGTGGCGATCAGATGTTTTTCGTCGCCATAGATGATCATCCGCTGGCTTTGGATCGGCAAGTATTTGCCGCGCACGCAGTTTCCCTGTTCGTCCGGTGGAGTCAACCGCCCGATGGCTTGCCAGCTTCCGACGTCATCCCAATCGAAAATGGCTTCGATCACTGCTACGTGAGGGTAGCGTTCCATGACGGCATAATCGATGGATCGTCCATTGATTTTCTGAAACTCGCGTTCCAGGACGACTTCGAATCCGGGTGTGCCCATGGCGCCCGCGATGGTGTCGATATGCTGCATCATCACCGGTTCGAATTGGCGCAGGGCATCCAGAATCGTTTGAACCCGCCACATGAAGATCCCGGAGTTCCAGTCGTAATTGCCCGCTTGCAAATACTGTTCGGCAGTCGAGCGATTCGGTTTTTCGCGGAAGGAGGCCACGCGGTATGCTCCCGGCACGCCGGTGTCGGTCAGGGGATCACCGCGTTGGATATAGCCGAATGTTTCCGCAGCATAGCTGGGGCGAATGCCAAAGGTAACCAGCATTTCCGGGTGCTTTTCCAACAGTTTCATTCCGCGGCGCATACATTCGCGAAAACGATCCTGCGATTGAATCACATGATCGGCTGGCAAGACCAGCATGCTGGCGTCGGCATCGGCCGCATGAATCATCGTGGCGGCCAAAGCGATACAAGCGGCCGTGTCCCGCTTTATCGGTTCGCCCACGATTTGTTCTGGAGGAACGGTTGGGAGCTGCTTGCGCACCTCGGGCACCAGATGGCGGTTGGTCATCACCAGGGTCTGTTCGGGGGAAACCAGTCCTTCCAACCGGCGGCTGGTGGCTTGCAGCATCGTATCGTCCCCCACCAACCGCAGCAGTTGCTTTGGGTAGGCATTGCGGCTCGCCGGCCAGAATCGAGTTCCCGACCCGCCGGCCATGATGACTGCATGTAACAATGGACCAGCCCTCCGTCGTTGCAACAAATTCCCAGAAACGTCCCACCGCGCTCACACCGCAGCCTGCGAACACTGGCGAGGCGGCATTCTACGAATTAACCGCTGTCCAAACTACCATGGGTGTGGTGGAACTCAACCCGTTCCTGTTCCTTCGGTTGCCACCAGCAGCCGTGTCCCGATGGCGGGCCAGAGCGCAAGGAGGAATCATTTGCCATTAACGAGCGTATATGAGATATTGAACAACCGCAGCGGAGAGGCTGCGGAGAGCCGGGCAGATAAAGTTTATGTTCCGCGGGAGTAACTGCGATGCGTCAGACAGCGATGGCACTGGCCCTCCTCTGGTTGTTCTTGTGCCCTGCTCCGCAGGCAAACGCCGTCGATCCAACCGGAACAATCGAGCCCGCATCGCTGGCGGAGCTGACTTGGGATTTCGAAGGAGAAGTCTTGGGTGAGTTGGCTGGAAACGCCAGGGTTGAACCGGCCGGTCCGACCGCCGCCATGGGGTTTGTCGGGCTGCCTGAGTCGAACCGAGCGCTGGTCTTGGGGGCTCCCGGCGGGTTTGTGCGGGTGGTGGATACCGCCGACGATGGACCGCTCGATTTCCGCGCAGAGGAATGCATTACGATCGAGGCTTGGGTCCGCTTGGACGGAACACGGTCAAGCGGCTATGTCTATCTGGTCGGCAAGGGGCGCACGTACGAAACTGGCGTGCGGGAGAACCATAATTACGCATTGCGGTTGGCGCTTGGGGCGGATGCTGCCAAGCCGAGTTTCCTATTTTCTACCCAGCGTGCAGATGGCGGATTGCAGTACCACCGCTGGACAGCCAAGAGTGGTTTTGCGCCCGATCGCCATTGGCACCACGTCGCGGTGGCCTACCAGTTCGGCCATCCGGACAGCATCCGCGGTTACGTCGACGGGCGTCCCACCGGCGGTCGTTGGGACATGGCGGGACCGACCACTGCCGCGCCCGTGGTGGACAATGATTCCCTGTGGATCGGGTCGGCGCGCGGTGGCGCCCCGGAGAGTAGTCTAGTCGGAGCGATCGATGACGTTCGCATCCATCGACGGTTGATCAAAGAGGCCGAAATCGCCACGCGCCGGGTGGTGCCGCAGCGGGTGCCGCAGTGGCCACAAGGAGTTGCCGCAGACCAGGTGGCCATCGTGCTCAGCGACCGAGCGCCGAGCCACAGCGCCTTTCCCACCCTGCCCATCACCGAGACGTTCCGGTTCTCCATGCCGCGGACGGTGTTGCACCGCTTACCCGCCCGGTTCTTGCCCGGCGGGATTCGGGGTGGTTGGTCGGGGCCCGTCTTGGGACAACTGTTTGTTCAAACCGCCTTGCCGGCTGGCCCCATCGAACTGCTGATTCGCAGCCCCGGCAAAAGCCGTTTGTGGATCGATGGCCAGATCGTGTTGGAAACTCCGCCGCGGCGTTTATTCCCGGACGCGCATCAGCCGTTCGTCGAGTACGACCCCGTCCATCCCGCCATTCGCACTCCCCATGTGGGAGATCAAGAACGGATCGTGGATTGGTTGTCGGATGGGCGCGCGCATACATTTGTTTTAGAAACGTTAATTGGATCGAGCTCTAGCCGGTGCGAGCCGGGGGAAACAGTGGTTGCCTGGCGCCGACCAGGTGGCATGTTTGAAGTGCTGGCGCCCCAAGGAAGCGATTTCGGTCAGGATGAACTGCCCGAAGTGCTCCCGTTGACCGATACCGAATTCGAAAGGTACCTGCAGTGGGCCGACCGGACTCTTAATCGGCTGGACGATGCCTTGCTCCGCCAGGCATCGAGCTTGGAAGATGATTTCTGGCACCGCCGCCACGTCCTGGCCCGGCGAGCGGTGGCCGGTTGGGATGTCGCGTCCTCGGCCATACCGACCGATTTGCAGTCCATCGACGATCTTCTCGAATCCCACTGCCTGGAGTCAGGTGCCAGCCAGGCCGAGATACAGCAGGTCGCCAGACCTCTGGATGACCTGGCGTTCTATCGGCGTCTAAGCCTGGACACGATCGGCGTACCTCCCTCCCTAGCGGAGGTTCAGCAGTACCTGGACATACCTGCAGACTCCCGACGCGGTTGGGCGATCGAACAGCGTCTGGCCGATCCTCGCTGGGCCGATCACTGGACCAGCCTGTGGCAGGATTTGTTGGCAGAGAATCCGAACATCCTCAAACCGAGTCTGAACAATACGGGGCCGTTCCGGTTTTGGATCCACGACAGCCTGGCTGTCAACAAACCGCTGGACCGATTCGTCACCGAGCTGATTCGTATGGAGGGCGATCCTTTTGCAGGTGGACCGGCCGGTTTCGGGATGGCAACCCAGAACGACGTTCCCATGGCCGAGAAGGCGCACGTTATCGTGGCTGCGTTTCTGGGTGAGAATCTGAAGTGTGCCCGCTGCCACGATGCTCCCTATCACCCTTGGACGCAACGTGATTTGTTCCAGGTCGCTGCCTTGTTGGCGGAGAAACCGATTTCAGTTCCGGCCACCAGCAGCGTGCCCGCCGCGTTCTTCGAACGTCGCGGGGGAGATGCACCGATTCGCACGACGCTGCACCCCGGAGACGAAGTATCCCCTGCCTGGCCTGCACAGCTACTGCCTGACGAAGTGGCTTTGGACGTGCCACTCGATCCGGAGTTGCTGGGGAGGGCAGACGGTCCTCGAGAACGACTGGCCGCGTTGATCACCCGCGGTGAGAACCGGCGTTTTCCGCGCGTCGTCGTCAACCGGGTCTGGCAACGGCTGATGGGATGGGCCTTTGTTACCGAGGCCAGCGATTGGCATGACAACGCAGTGCACAATGCGGCGCTGCTTGATTTTCTGGCACGGGGCCTGGTTGAATCCGGATACGATTTCAAGGAGCTCGTACGGAGCATCGTGTCCAGCGACGTCTATGGCAGGTCTGCCCTCGACCCGGCCGGTCTCCCCAAGCACCTTCGCCATGCCGGTCCATGGCGACGGCGGCTGACTGCCGAACAGTTGGTCGACTCGCTGCATGCCGCGATGCAAGTGGAGATGTCGACCGAGCCTATTACGTTCGATCCAGAAGGCTCGCAAAAGAGACAGAATTTCTTGAATTTGGGCCCGGCTCGGCGGGCGTGGCAATTGACGTCGCTGGCCAATGAACGCGATCGGCCCAGCCTATCACTGCCCCGGGCCGGAGCCGTGGTCGAGTGCTTGGAAGCATTCGGTTGGCAGGCGGCTCGCCAAAGTCCCGTGGAACACCGCCAGGTTGAACCAAATGTTATCCAGCCGTCCGTGCTGGCCAACGGGAATCTCACCACCTACGTGACCCGCATGAGCGATCGGTCCGGTCTGACCATCATGGCCCAGCAAGCCAAAACGCCAAACGAATTCATCGACTGCCTGTACTTGATGGCATTAACCCGCCATCCAACTCCGGCCGAGCGCGAGGAGTTGCTGAGGTTGATTGAACCGGGTTTCGAAAACCGCGTTCGCCCGGCATCGCCTCCCGCGCCTTCGGCCGACATCATTCGTGGCTTTGTAACCTGGAGCAACCATTTCGACGTGCGTTCGAACAAATTGATGCGAGATCTCGAAGCCCGGGCTGCGATGGGCCCCCAACCCACAACGCGATTGGTGGAGGACTGGCGCGAGCGGGCTGAGGACGCAGCCTGGGCGCTGTTGAACCTGCCGGAATTCCAGTTCGTTCCCTGAGGACTCGCTGTCGGCCTGCCCGGTCGCGATCAAGGAGCGGAGGCCGGCGGCCTGGAAGCGATGCATCATGTCCGGCGTCGGTCAGCCGCCTCCGGAACCAACAAACCTGTTTTTCGAACACTTTGATAACCAAGGCGATTCTCTCCATGATCGATCGAAACGACCCATCGACAAGCTGCATGGCGGACCGCCGGCGTTTCTTGCGAGCAGCGGCCGGAGCCACGGTGGCCGGGGGAATGCTGCCTGCGGGGTTGCAGGCGAGCGAGAGCGAACCCAGTATGCCTCCACTGGGAAAAGCCGAGCATGTAATTTTCCTGTGGTTGGGCGGCGGCATGGCACAGATCGATACGTTCGATCCCAAACGTCGCGGCAGCTCTCGAGAACGCAAACCGGGAACCGACTACGATGTCATCGATACGGCCGTTCCAGGTGTACGGGTCTGCGAACACTTGCAGCGAACAGCCGCCAGGATGGATCGCGTGACGGCCATTCGTACCGTGCACCACGAGATGATCGATGAACACGCCGCCGCCGTCTATTGGGTACATGTCGGACGTCCGGTCAACGGCACAATCCAGTACCCCGCCATCGGTGCCGCGGTGGCCCACGAGCTCGGTCCGGCCGATCCGCAGGCACCCCCCTACGTGTTGATCGGGTACCCTAACGTGGCTCGCAGTCCAGGATTCCTCGGCCCGAAACACGGTTACCTCTACCTGACCGATCTGCGATCCGGTCCCAGGGGGTTGTCGTTGCCGCCGTACCTAACGCCGCACAGGCACGCTCGGCGCACCGAATTGTTAGCAGCGCTGCGGGCGAGTGCTCCCATCGCAGCAGGTGATGCCTCCTGGCAGTCGTACCTGGAGGCTCAGGAGGCAGCCCAACGCCTGGCCGGACGCGATTTCATGCAGGTATTCGACCTGGAGCAAGAATCGGCTGACACGCGTGAAGCTTACGGCAGCGAATTCGGTCAGCGTTGCCTGTTGGCCAGAAGATTGACTGAGCGCGGGGTGCGGTTCGTGGAGGTGGCACACAACCTCAATTTCGTCAACGGTACCGGTTGGGACACGCACAAAGAAGGGCAACAGCAGCAGTGGGTTCTAATTCGCGAACTCGATCAGGCGTTGGCCGCCATGATCGATGACCTGGAGACCCGCGACCGGTTGGACAAGACCCTGATCGTCGTGGCTACCGAATTCGGGCGACCGGCGGAATTCGATGGAGCGGGAGGACGTGGGCACCAGTCCACGACCTTCACCCTCGTGCTGGCTGGTGGCGGGCTCCGTCACCGGGGAGCCATTGGACAAACCGACGATCTCGCCAAGCGGATCGTCGAGCGACCGGTCAGTATTCCCGATTTCCACGCCACCATCCACCACGCCTTGGGCATCGATTGCCACACTGAGTTGTACGATGGCGATCGCCCCGTACCCATCACCGACAACGGAAACCCGGTGCGCGAGTTGTTCATTTGATCTGGCAGGCGAATGACTTCCCCGCCGTGCAGGGAGGGCCGGCGCCAGACGGGCCGAGGATTCCTGCGGTCTGACAACCGAGGATCAGGAGCCGACGTCTGCCGTCGTCCATTGCAAATCGATGAACCGCCAGGTCTCGCCGGTTGGATTCTTGTCTCGCAGTAGCCAAGGCAAACGATTCTCGCGCACTGCATCGTAACAAGTCAACTTGGCGAACCGATGGATGGAGGCGGGAATCCCGACAGCCGTGAACCCCGGATGCCCAGTGGCCGGATAGGGACCACCATGGTTCATGGCTGGGCTGACCGCCACGCCGGTGGGCATCTTGTCGTTCAACAAGCGTCCCACGCGTTGGACGAGCAGGTCGGCCAGGCGCTCGTATGCGGCATCATCTTCACCCTGCGTGGAACTGTAAATGCAACCGGTCAGGTTGCCTTCCAGGGAGCGAATGATGTCTGCCAATTGGTCGACCGAATCGGCGACCACGATCAAAGAGGCGTTGCCGAAGGCCTCTGTCTGGAACACTTCGGGCTGAGCGAGGAAGTCCTGGCCGCTGCATTGCAACAATGTGTTCTCCACGGAGCAGCAGCCCTCGATTGGATGACCTCCGGTAAGCAGTTTGGCGCCGGCCCGCACCAACGTATCGACGGCCGCGGTCAGCGATTGTTGGACACCGGGAGAGAGCAAGACGCCGGGATTCGTAGCTGCGAACCGCGATCGGACGGCCTCCACGAAATCGTCGGTCGCCGCGTCTCGCAGGGCCAGCACCAGCCCTGGGTTGGTGCAGAATTGTCCGGTGCCCATCAGCACACTGGTCATGAATTCGTCGACGATCTGGTCGGCACGTTCTGCCAACGCACCGGGCAGGATCACGACCGGGTTTACGCTGGAAAGCTCCAGATAGATGGGAGTTCCCGCCGCATCGGCCGCACGCTTCAACGCCAATCCGGCTTTGCGGCTACCCGTATATCCGACGGCGCCCGTACGAGGATCTGCCACCAATCGCTCGCCGTCCGCATGCGACGTGCGGTACAGCAGTTGTACGGTGGCCGCGGGCAGTCCGACCTGTTGAACCGCCTCGCGGGCCAGTTCGGCCAGGCGACGCGTCGTTCCCGGATGCGAAGTATTGGCCTTGCCAATCACCGGGTTTCCGGCTGCAATCGCTGCCGCAAAGTCGCCGCCCGACACACTGCCAAAAGCCAAAGGAAAATTATTTGGACCGAACACGCACACCGGACCAATCGCTTCGTAGCAGGACCGAATGTTGGCCTTGGTGTCGATGGTCGGCACGGCCCAGGTTCCTTGACGCGCCGCGGCAGCGGCCTGCCGCAATTGATTGGACGTTCGCGGTCCTTCTACTTTGGCCAGCCGCGGAGAGACCGGTAATCCGGTTTCCTGATGCGCCAGTTCGGCAATCTCTTCGATATGGGCGTCGATGGCGTCCGCGTAGGCATCCAGGAAGTCTCCGATCCGATCAGCGGGCAAGCGGCGCATTTGCTCGGCCGCTTCCGCCGCGGCGCTCAAGGCAGCATCGCAATCCTCCCACTGACTGACCGGGTAGGTCTGTGGCAACGATTCCATCGTGGTCGGATTGATGGCCTGAAACGTCGACTGGCTCGTTGCCGGTCTCCACTGGCCGCCAATCAGGACCGGAGCGCTCTGTACTGCGGTAGCCATGTTTCGCACCTCGGTTGTGATCTCGGTTGTGATGGTAATGTCGATTGTGGTTGAATCGGTAAGCTGCCCAGCGCTGGATGGTTGCAACCGCTGGGAGATTCGGTATCTCGGCGGAATCAGGAAACGGGCTGCGATTGCTCGACGAGCCCGAAACGTTCCTGCAATGATTCCACGGTCAGCTCCTCGTTGCGCAAGGCCTGCATGGCTTTCACTGCGGCAAAAGCGGCTGCCATGGTGGTAATGCACGGCACGCCATTCTGTACGGCAGCAGCCCGAATGCGGCCTTCATCGGTTCGTGCCCCCTTGCCGCTGGGCGTATTGATGATCAGCGCAACCTCGTCGTCCTTCAAATAGTCCAACAAGTTCGGCTTCCCTTCCGCGATCTTCTTCACCACGGTGACGGGCAATCCCAGTCGCTCGATCTCACGGGCGGTACCAGGCGTCGCCAATAACCGATAGCCCATTTCATGCAATGGCTTGCAAATATCGGGCAACCCGGACTTATGACGCGAGTTGAGGCTGATAAAGATGTTGCCTTCCCGCGGCAAGACCACTCCGGCGGCCAACTGGGCTTTGGCGAATGCGATCGAAAACCGCTCGCTGATTCCCATCACCTCTCCCGTGCTCCGCATTTCCGGCCCCAAGGCGATATCCACGCCGACAAACTTCCGGAATGGGAATACGCTTTCCTTTATCGAGACATGCTTGGGGACCGGTTCGCTGGTCACCTCCAACTCGTCAAGCGTCTTGCCGGTCATCACCTTCGCGGCCAGCTTCGCCACCGGTACTCCGGTCGCCTTGGCCACGAACGGAACGGTGCGGCTGGCGCGCGGGTTGACTTCGATCACGTAGACATTCTGTTGCCCCCCTTCGGTCTTGACCGCAAATTGCACGTTCATCAAGCCAACCACATGCAACCGCCTGGCCATCGCCCAGGTGGCTTCTCGGATTTCCTGGACGACCTGGGGCGACAAACTGTGAGGCGGGATCACGCATGCGGAATCCCCCGAGTGGACTCCCGCCTCTTCAATGTGCTCCATGATGCCCATAACGACCACGTTCTGTCCATCGCACAGGGCATCGACATCCACTTCGATGGCGTCCTCCAGGAAGCGGTCGATCAAAACCGGTTGCCCCTCCGCCACGATGAACGCTTCGGCGACAAACCGCTCGAACTGGACTTTGTCGTAGCAAATCTCCATGGCTCGACCGCCAAGTACGAAGCTCGGCCGCACCAGTGCAGGGAATCCGACTTGCTTGGCCGCCGTGCGGGCCTCCTCCATCGTTCGAGCGATGGCATTGGCGGGCTGGCGCAGCCCCAGGGCCTGCAGTAGCTGTTGGAATTTCTCGCGATCCTCGGCTGCTTCGATCGTGTCGACCGATGTGCCGATGATCGGAACACCAGCCGAACTGAGGGCCCGGGCCAGGTTCAGCGGTGTTTGGCCACCGAATTGAACGATCACGCCATCGGGTTGGATGCGGTCGCAGATATTCAACACGTCTTCGGTGGTCAGGGGCTCGAAGAACAACAGATCACTGGTATCGTAATCGGTGCTGACCGTCTCCGGATTGCTGTTGACCATCACCGATTCGATACCCAGCTCGCGCAGCGCGTAACTGGCGTGGCAGCAACAATAGTCGAATTCGATGCCCTGTCCGATGCGGTTGGGGCCTCCCCCCAGGATCATCACCCGTTTCATCCCAGGCGGCTTAGCAGGCGTTTCGTCCTCGTCTTCGTACGTGCTGTAGTAGTACGGGGTATACGCCTCGAATTCGGCGGCGCACGTATCGACCGCTTTGAACGTCGCCACAATGCCTCGATCCTTCCGCCACTGGCGAACTTCCAGATCATCGCTGCCCAACAAGTTGGCCAGTTGGCGATCGGAGAATCCGAATTGCTTGGCTTCTTTCATCAACTCCGGCGTGAGGCGCTCCAATGACCCGACCTGTCGTAACTCTTCTTCTTTCTCAACAATCTGTTGCAACTGATCCAGAAACCAGGGATCGATGTGCGTGAGACGATAGATCTCGTCCAACGCCATGCCGGCCTTGATGGCGTATCGCAGGTACCAGACGCGATCCGGGTTGGGCCGAGCCAGATAGCTGCGAATCTCATCTTCATCGGGTTGCTCGTCCGTCCCCCAGCGGTCTTTGCTGTCGCAACCGAAACCGAACGCGCCGACCTCCAGCCCCCGCAACGCCTTTTGAAATGACTCCTTGAAGGTCCGGCCGATGGCCATCGTCTCTCCCACGCTCTTCATTTGCGTGGTCAACGTGTTGTCCGCTTCCGGGAATTTTTCGAAGGCGAACCGGGGAATCTTGGTCACGACATAATCGATGGTCGGTTCGAAACATGCCACCGTTTTTCGCGTAATGTCGTTGGGCAGCTCCCACAATCGATAGCCCACCGCCAGTTTGGCGGCGATTTTGGCAATCGGAAACCCTGTCGCCTTGCTGGCCAGGGCGCTGGAACGGCTGACGCGGGGATTCATTTCGATCACGATCATGCGTCCGTTCTCGGGATTGATCGCAAACTGGATATTCGAACCACCAGTTTCCACGCCGATCTCCCGGATCACCGCCAGCGAGGCGTCGCGCATCCGTTGGTATTCCTTGTCGGTCAACGTTTGGGCCGGCGCCACGGTGATCGAATCCCCGGTATGCACGCCCATCGGATCGAAATTCTCGATGGCGCAAATGATGACGACGTTGTCGTCCTTGTCGCGCATCACCTCCATTTCGAATTCTTTCCAGCCGATAATCGATTCCTCGATTAACACTTCGGTAACCGGAGATTGGATCAATCCGTTGCGGACCAGCGATTCGAAATCGTCCCGGTTGTAGGCGATCGAGGAACCGGAGCCGCCCAACGTGAAGCTGGGACGCACGACGCAGGGCAAGCCGATCCGATCCAATGCACCCTTGGCTTCCTCGATCGTGTGGACGACCTCTCCCCGGCACACATCCAACCCGATGCGTTCCATGGCCTCCTTGAATTGATCGCGTTCTTCTGCTTTGGCGATCACGGCCGGGTCGGCGCCGATCATCTCGACCCCATACTTCTCCAACACGCCATGGCGGTGTAGATCCATGGCGACGTTCAAGCCGGTTTGGCCACCTAAGGTCGGCAGCAACGCGTCGGGCCGTTCTTTTTCAATTACCTTGGCGACGATTTCCCAGGTCAGCGGTTCGATGTAGGTGCGATCCGCAGTGCCAGGGTCGGTCATGATGGTGGCCGGATTGCTGTTGACCAATACGACCTCATACCCCTCTTCACGCAGCGCTTTGCAGGCCTGCGTTCCCGAGTAATCAAACTCGCAAGCCTGGCCGATGACGATCGGTCCAGAACCGATAAGCAAGATCTTCTTGATGTCCGTTCGCTTTGGCACTGCGCGATAATCCCCCGAATGACCAGGTTACCGAAACTAGAAGGTCTCAATTCGCAGCCAACCGCCAGTTGGCGACCAGCAATCCAAAATTTCCCAAGACTATCACGATTTTGCTGCGAGTGCCAAGGGGACGGAAGGGACAACCAGCAGCGGCCCCCAGCAGCGTATCGCGCCGATGGGGCCCAAGCGGGACGGTTAGCACTGCTGCAGTCTTCGCCAGGCATCCTCAAAAAAGGTATCGCTCCCGAAGTTGCCGCTCTTCAGCGCCAAAGCCACCGAGGGGGCACCTACCGATGCGGTCCATGGCACTCCCGTGCAAATCTCCGGTCCGATACGGATACTGGAGATCCCCAACCGACTGGCGACCGCCCCCGAAGTCTCGCCGCCGGCAACGATGAATTGGCGGAATCCCCGGTCCAGCAAGGCGGCGGCAATCTCCGCCAACAAGTGTTCAGCCAGCTCCGCTGCCGCATGCTGCCCCAACGCAGCTTGGATTTCGCGCAGCCTCTCTGGGGGGACTGTGGTGGCGATCAGCGGCACTTCATCCCGGTGCAGGTCCGCCCATTGGACGGCTTCCTGTACGATTTCTGCCGTGTCCGTCACCCCCAATAAATCGATGTGCAGGCAAGGGTGCGTTTGGGCAAAGGTCGCCACCTGGCGGCACGTCGCCGCCGAACAACTTCCCGCCAGGGCTACCGTCGCCCCGTCAAGTTGTGGTCGAGGAGGAGGAAAAGTCTCTGCGGCCAACAGCCCAGTCGATCTCCATACCGGCACCAAGGCCGCGCCGATGGCCGAACCTCCTGCCACCAAGGGCCGGTCCGCGACCGCCGTCGCGATCGTCGCCAGGTGAGTTTCGTCCAACACATCCACCAGGATATGCCGAATGCCGTCCGACTCCAACGATGCCAGGGCTCCGCGGACGGCTTCTGGACCGCTCGCGACGACCGGATAATCGATCAAACCAACTCGAGCGGGGGTTTGAAGTTGCAAGAAACGGACCAGGTTCGCGTCGGTCATCGGCGTCAGTGGGTGGTGCCGCATCCCCGATTCGCTCAACAGCTCTCGGCCGACGAACAAGTGCCCCATGTACTGAGTGCGCAAGTATCCGGGAAACGCAGGGCAATGGATGGTGCTGCGGCACTGCAGATGTTCGACGAGCGCGTCGGCAACCGGCCCAATATTGCCCTCTGGCGTCGAATCGAATGTCGAACAGTATTTGAACAGAATGCGCTGGGCCCCACCGCCGAGGAGGACCTTTAGCGCTGCCAGCGATTGTCGGACGGCTTCTTCTTTACCCGCCGACCGGGTCTTCAGGGCTATGACGACCGCATCGACCGACCCCTCATCGGCCAACCGGCCTTGGGTACCGAACATCTGGACGACCCGCAGACCGCCTCGCACCAACCCACTGGCGATGTCGGTTGCGCCGGTGAAATCGTCGGCGATGCACCCAATCTTCATCACAGCGATCCCTCCGGTACGAACCATCCCGATGCGGTGGGCGAGCGTAGGTCTCCGCGCCAGCCCTCAGGGTGCTCCGAAATGCCGGTTCCCGAACAAGTCGACCCAAAAGCTCCCCTGCCAGCCTTGTCGGGTCCCAGCGAGCACCGTTGCTGGCCCCGTTTCTGTCGATCTTATTGACTTTGCATGCTACTCTATGGGATACTTGGGCCGCCTGTCCAGCACCAGGCGTATGGTGCACCCATCTAACCATCCTGTCTTATAGGGAGTAATTGCAACACAGTGGCGCCATCAGGAAAACACCGCAAGTTCGAAAGGGAAACAGATCAAACCCGTATCAATGCAAATATCCGAGAGAAGCAGGTCCTCGTCATTGACGAAGACGGCCAAAAGCTTGGTGTGATGGACACACGCGATGCCCTGGCACGAGCTCGGGACGCGGGATTGGACCTGGTAGAAGTGGCGCCCAATGCCAAACCGCCCGTTTGCCGCATTATGGACTACGGCAAATACAAGTACGAACAGAGCAAGAAGAAGAACAGCCAAACGCACGCCCACCAAACGAAGCTCAAAGAAATCCGGTTGCGGCCCAAGACCGGACAGCACGACATCGAATTCAAGATCAAACAGGCTGTCGGTTTTCTGGAGCACAAGGACAAGGTACAGGTATCGGTGATCTTTCGTGGGCGAGAAATGGCCCACATCGAGGAAGGTCGCCGGGTGATGGAAAGCGTTCTGGAAGAATTGCTCAAGCACGGGAAACTGGAAACGCCTCCCAGCCAACAAGGGCGCCGTATGATGGCGACCGTCGCCCCCAAGTAGCGCGGTTGGACCCGATCCGACTCAGCGACGGTGTTCTCCGCCCGCGTTGCACATGCCGTGCCCCGAGTCGGCCTACGATGAACGTCTCTCGTGGGCATTACCCGGCCGGTTCCAAGAAACCGTGCTCCACCAGAAATGCATCGAGTTGCTGGATGGTCTGGCGAAACGCCTGGCCGGAGTCTCGGTTTGCATTAAAGAAGCCATGCGTGGCGTCGGGATAGGCGTGCAGGATGCACTCGCTACCCAGCTCCCGAGCTTTCTGGGCAAACAATCGGGCCGTTTCAAATGGAACCGTCGTATCGGCCTCACCATGGAAGATGACAGTCGGCGGTAGCGCTGCCCGCAAATGGTGGTAAGGGGAAATGCGCTCGGGAGCCACCCCCGCCCGTTTCTCGAGTTCCTTGTATTTGGCCGGATCCATTTCCAGTTCGCCTGGAACAGGTGCCAAAATCAAGGCTGGGTTGAACAGTGCCAACGCATTGGGACGTGGCGAGACGTTCAAATCGTCAGTCGCCGCATCGAATTCCCGTATCAGAGCGGTACATGCGGCCAGATGTCCGCCGGCAGAACCACCTGCCGCGACAATCCGATTGGGATCGACTCCCAGCATTTCAGCATTGCTACGGACCCACCGCATGGCGCTCTTGGCGTCTTCCACGCATGCGGTCGCTACTACGCCGTGCCGCTGCGCCACTCGATAATCGCAAGCAATAGCGATCATGCCGCGCCGGGCCAGGTAGCGGCAGTGCGGTGCAAATTGAGTGGGACTTCCGCTGCGCCAACCGCCACCAAAGAAAAAGACGATTGCCGGCCGAGGTTTGTCCGCTTGCTCTGCCGAGCGAAAGACGTACGCGCGTAGCTCCGTATCGCCCACCGTTTTGTAAACGTGCTGTTCCGCTCCCTCCAGCGTCGGCGTCGCTTGCCGCACCGCAGAGGTTGGATCGGCAGCTTCCCTCCGCCGCGCCGCTTCCTGCGCATCCGCCGGTCGCACTGAAATCGCGACCATGAGGCCGACGATTAGATTCCACACCAACCTGAAATGCCTGGTTTGCATCGCTGAACTCCGGTCACGCCAAGAAAGAATGGAAGCTCTCGTTGATGGCTATATCGCGAGGGACTCGCGGACAACTCAGTTCCCGTCATGCCAAGAAAGAATGTCTGCTATGGTCGACCGGTCATTTATCGGACCCGTCGGATAAAGGTTATGAAATCCGCGTCGAGTTTTTGCAAATCATCGCCAAAGTACTTCTGAAACGTTTCCAGCCGCTCGCGCGGAGTCGTTTCCCCCAAGGGTGGGAGTCGGCTCAGTTCATTGAGGTAGCCGTCGAATTCTTTCGGTCGTGCCTTGATCAGGAAATAGGTCAGTGCCCAACTCTCGGGATACGCCGTACGAGCCGCCTGGCTGTTGCGCAAGCGATCATCCGAGCTGATCAAGGTCAATAGCGAGTCGGCCGGTCGGTTCGGTAGATACTGAGCAAACAGGCGCAAGTTGTGGTAATTCACCTGGCCCATCCGCCACCCGCTGCGGCTGCGCAAGTCGGGCGATTCGAAGTACATGGCCAGACCCTCGCTGAGCCAAACGGGGTTGTCGGCCAATCGAACCTGCAATCCGCTATTGTAAGCGATTTGATGAACCGCTTCGTGAACAATGGTAGCAACGGTCCGTTCGGCTTGGGGCGTCGACAAGATCTGGTTGATGACCCGGCTGGAAGAAACGCGCGCACCCTGCGGAACCAATCCGTCGACTCCTGTCAGATCGTACGAAACGATGCGATTGGTTTTCATGTTGTAATATCCGATCATGGCCTCGGCTGCGTCTCCGATCTCGCGCCGCGCATACTGCAGATAGGATTGTTTGTTGCTAAAGACCACCGCCGGCAGGGGGAACCGTGGTTCATGCAATTCCACGTCACGGTCATCCCAATAGTTGTAGAATCCGCGGTGCAGCCGCTCGAACAACTCCCCCGCCCACCGGGCGTAAACCGGACTTGTGTTGTAGACGATGACGTAGTGCTTCGTCTTGTGTACTTGGAAGCCGGCAGGAAGCTGATCGCGGAACTCGGCATACATCTGTTCCGCCGACATGGGCCGAAAGTCGGCCTGCGTCGGTTGGCAGGACAGGATCTCGTCGGCCATCAACGTCCAAAGTTGGCCATCGGGAGTCAAAACCAACCGGCTACCGTCCCCATACTTGGCGATTTCTTCAGCAACGGTCCGCCGATTACTCCCCGGCGCACGGAACTCGATCTCGACCGTCGGTCCGGTCAGCGGGGCGTACTTTTCCTCTTGAGCCAGACACGGCCCCGTGCTGGTCAATACCAGGCAGATCGCCCACCAGCAGATCGCGGCCGACCGCAGGCCTCGGCGACCCGCCTGCCGCCATGCGCTCGCCGAGGCGGTCCAATTCCCGTTCCTGTTCTTCAGCAATGTACGCTCCTGTTCGAGGGTCGATCGAGGTTGCGGGACGGTGATCAGGTCAGGCCGCGGTCCTGCCCTGCCCCTTGTCCGTTGGCCAGCAAACCTTGTGGGGCGTCTTTTATTCTAGGCCAATCAAGGCCGCGGGGTGGATCCCCTGGGGACGCGGAACCAAGCGTTTTTTTCCTCATGGCGCAGAACCCGCGTGCCGCCTTGTACCATGCCTCGGCCTGCACTGTGGCCCCGGCAAATGTTGTTCATCCCGATCGTCGTTGGGTGAATCCAACGCTAAAATCGCTATTCGGCGTCACTCCCCTCGACGGGGAAGCCTTGCAACGGTCCTCCTACCTCAGACAGGCCTCAATGACATCGCGTACCGACGGAACGTCCCCTGATGGCGATGCGGACATTGGTCCGATCCAGCGTGTGGCGGTCATCGGTGCGGGCTGGATCGGACAGCAAATCGCCGCTCGATTGGCTCTGTACGGGCTTTCTGCGGGAATGGTCGACACCAGCGCCGCGGCCTTGTCCAAGGCCCGGGGGTGGCTCCAGGGCCTGTCGGCGGATACCTGGGCCGAGTGGGGAGCGGAGCCGCCCGACGGCTTTTCCGGAGCCTGGCGGGATCGTATCGATTTTGCGGATTGGCGCCCTGATGGTGACCAACCTCCACCCGACTGGCTGGCGGATACCGATCTGGTCATCGAGTGCGTACCAGAGCAAGTAGCCATCAAGCGCCGCGTGCTCAAGAGCTGGAGCCGATTCCTGCCAGCGGAAACCATCCTGGTCTCGAACAGCTCCTATTTCCCGCCTTCCGTGCTGGCCAGGTTCGTGGAGCACTCGGAGCGGTTCGCACATTTGCATTTCCATGCTCCAGTGTTGCGCGACTCGGCCTGCGATATTTGCAGAGGCCCCGCAACGCAGCCCTGGGTGATCGAACGCCTGCGTCAATTGTGCCAGACCATTGGCCAGCACCCCATCGTGCTGCGCCGCGAACATCCCGGTTACATTTTCAATTGGTTATTGCAATCGGTGTTGCGTGCCGCCCTGGAGCTCGCCGCGCGGGATGTCGCCGATGCCGAACAGATCGATCAGGCATGGCGCGCCGTCACCGGGATGCCCAGCGGCCCGTTCCAAATCATGGACCAGATCGGTCTGGACGTCGTCGAACAAGCCTTGGCCAATGCACGGTGGAGCGAGATGGAACCGGTACCCATCGGCCGGCTGCTGGAAATCTTAGCCGAACGCACGTCCAGCGGGCGCCTGGGCGTCAAGACTGGCCAGGGATTCTACGAGTACGATGGACCTTGATTCGGAAGGAGAGGTCAGCATCGTTGGTGGAAGCAATCTCGGAACACTGTGGAGGTACCGAAAGCAGTGCGTCGGTTGTCCCGCGCGGCCCGGTCAGGGAGCCTGATCCTCCGGGTAGACCCACAACTCTCCCTTCTCGACATTGAAGCGGTACACCATTCCCGGGGGCAATTCAGGCAGGTTGAGCCGATTCGCGCGCACGATCTTCTCCATGAATTCTTCATGCGAGTTGGGCCAGCGTCCTTCGGTCGCACGAAACAACTGTAAAGCCTGTGGAACCTGAATCTCCAATACGGCCTTTTGTCGGAATTGCAGCAACTGGGAGGCGGGGCCGCTGATAAGTTTCTGCGCATCGGAGTGTTCTTGAAGTTGGGAGCCGGCCTGGCCAACTCCCGCCACCGCTTTTTGCGCTTGCCTGGGCGGCGCCGAGGCTTGAGCGGTTTCATCGCTGGTACCCGCCGCCGTATTTTTCGTCGCATCGGTGTTGCATCCGGTAGGAAACATCAAGGCGGCCCCAACCAGCCAACAGCCATACCATCGTCCAGTCGATTTCATACTCTTCATATCAACAAGCTCCGGCCAGTCCGTTTGCACGTACCCCACAGTTTTTCCGCGTCGACATCCGCGCGATCGGTGCGCCATCGCGGCGCGCACACCATTGCAATCCCAGCGATAAAACCGATTCTACAAATAGCTGGCCGGATCGGACATGCCCAACTGATTCATTTTCCGATACAGGTTCGAGCGGTGCATGCCCATCGCCTTGGCCGCCCGAGCCAGGTTGCCGCCGGCCGCATCGATGTGCCGCTGGATATACTGTCGCTGAAACAGGGCCGTGGCATCCGACAGGGAGAGGTGCGAGGGAATGCCCTCCGTGTCGGCGGAGGACGCCGGCGAGAGGACGAACTGCAAGTCGGTTTCCTCGACGACCTCGCCACGCGTTAAATAGGAGATGCGTTCCATCAGGTTACGCAATTCACGTACATTGCCCGGCCACGAATGGGCCAACAACCGCCGCTTGGCTTTTTCCGACAATCGTGGTGGGCGGCGTCCGATCTGGTGTGCAAACTGTTCCAGGAAGTGCTGGGCCAGCAACACCACGTCGTCGCCGCGTTCTCGCAACGGCGGAAGTTGCAACGTGACCACGTTCAAGCGGAAATAAAGGTCCTCACGAAATTTTTTCGCGCGCACCAGTTTGATCAAGTCCTGGTTGGTCGCCGCGATGACGCGAACGTCGGTATGAATTGGTTTCGAACCGCCCACGCGCACAACCGTTTTGTCTTCCAGGACCCGTAACAGCTTTGCCTGGCCGCCCAAGCTCATTTCGCCAATTTCATCCAACAGCAATGTGCCGCCGGAGGCCAGTTCAAACTTACCCGCCCGCTCAGCGACCGCGTCGGTGAACGCGCCTTTCTCGTGCCCAAACAATTCGCTTTCCAGCAGTGTCTCGGCGATCGCTGCGCAATTGACCGCGATGAAGGGCTGGTCGCGGCGGTCGCTTTGCAAGTGCAAACTGCGCGCGACCACCTCCTTCCCCGTACCATTCTCTCCCAGGATCAACACGGCCAGCTCGGTCGGAGCGACTCGACCAATGGTATCGCGCAACGTCACGATCTGAGGACACTGGCCGACCAGTTGCAAAGAATCGGACGCCGATTGAACCAGTCGGTCGCGCACAGCTACCAGGGCAGCGATGTGCTGGGTGTTCTCTACAGCCGCCGCAGCATGCCGAGCCAATTCGATCAGAAACCGCTGATCCTCTTCCGAGAACCGCCCCTGGGAGTGATTCAACACTTCAAACACGCCAATCGTCCGATGCTTGCGGTCCAACAAGGGGACGGCGACCAAGGAAGTCGTCGTGTACCCCAGTTTCCGGCCGACTTCGCGGTTCAAGTCCTTGTCGCTCTGGGAAGCATCCCAGCGATACGGTTGACCCGTCTTCAGGACCTTGCCCGCAATGCCCTGGTCGTCACGAATCCGAAGCGGGCCGCCCGGCACACCCAGCGCTGGGTGACCGACCAGTTCGTGGTTGGCCTTGTCCCACAGGAAGATCGAAGCACGGTCGCCGTTGAGCGCTTGGGCGGCTGCCTCGGCGATGCTCTGCAACAACTGGCCGGGATCATGCTCCCCCTGCCAGCGGTTTGCCAGGTCGAGCAGTGTTTGCAACTGGCGGACCTGGCCGAACGCCCGCGCCTGCTGGTCCGCGATCAACAATCCACTGTGCAGCAGCGCAGCGATCGACTGCGCCTCCTCCATGGTCAACGCACTGGGGGGACGCACCAACAACAACTCTGCGGGCATCGTATGCCCAGCGATGGGGACCGCCAACCAGCCGTCACCGCGCAACACCTCCATTTGATCGGCCGCCGTCGCGATCAAATCGTGGGGCAAGGGCAACAGGCCCGCTTCGGAGCCAACGATGGACCACCCGCCTTCGGACTGGTGCACCCAAAAAAGGTCATCGACTTCAAGGGCGGCCTGCAGCGCACCCAGCGCAGCGCGGCGAAAACCATCCGCAGAACGTGCTGCGGCGATACTCTCCAAGATCTGCTGGGCGACGGAAATTGCTGTCGATTCCATCTGCCTCACTCGTCCGAGTTCCCAAGGGCCCACGTCCAGCCGGAAGCAACCCTCCAGCTACGTTCCTCATGATAAGCAATTCGCGCGGGCACCGCACACTGCGGGCGGTACGGCCGAGTGGCTCCGCCGCGTGGCGTGCACCAGCGCCGGTGCATGCCCGGTCCCCGCACACCGCTGGCAAAATCCCCGACACGCAACGAGTCGGTTTAGCCCTGGCGGGTCGGGAAAAACTTCTGCACCGTTTGCTCCGGCAACGGTTTGGTCACCAACGATACGGCGACCAACGCGACAGTGGAAATCAGGATCATCGCCGTGACGGGCATGACATCGTATGTCGTCCCGCCGATCGGAATTTCGAGCAGATACTCTGCCAAAGGCTTGCCCGTTCTCCACGCTTGGATGAACAACCACAACCACGATCCCGCTGCCGCCAGGATGCAGGCGTAGGCCCCAGCCCGCGTGAGTCGCCGCCAATACAGCGAGGCAAATACCAGCGGAAACAGACTCGAAAACCCGCTAAAACACCACACGCCCAAACCAAACACGCCGCGTGGATCCAACAGGCTGAACAGGTAGGTGACGAACACGATGGCTACGATGAACGTGCGGGTCCAGAATACCGTTTGCTTGTCCGTCAACTGCCCTCGCGCGAAGTACTCCTTGACGATATTGTTCGTGAACATTGTGCCCAGACACAGAAACTGGCTGTCCAATGAACTCATGATCGCAGCCAACACGCCAGCGGCCAGAAAACCGCCCAAAATGGGCGACGATAACCCCTTGACCAGCAGGGGGAGTACCTTGTTGGCAGAGCCCGGTACTTCCGGTGACAACCGAGCCAACGGTGGAACGGCAGCATGGGCCATCTCGGTGGTAGCCCAAATCCCGAGCATGATGCAGGGCACCCACACCAACATGATAAAAATAGGATGTGCGACAACCGGCAACTTGAACGCTTCGGCGCTGCGGGCAGTCAACCAATGCTGGAACAGGTGCGGAAACATGCCAACCGACAGCGGGATGAACATGTAAGTCAAGAAAACCGACTTCGACGTATCGCTACGCGTCTTCCATCGTTCACCCACCGATTCAGAAGCCTGACGCATGTTCTCCCATATGGAACCATCACCAAGGTTCTTGGCAATGACCAGAAAAGTAACCACTCCCAACACCATGAATACAAGCGTCTGAAATGTATTGGCCCACGCCGTGCCACGCATGCCACCAAAGAATACATACAGCAGCACCACGACACAGATCACGCCCGACCCCAGCCACGGGGGCACCGCCCCAATGCTGGGCGGTGAAGCCGGATCGCCGGGGAACAGACTCGGAAACGCACCACTGGTGAATACATTCACCACCGTCCCCGCACCCAGGACTCCCGCCAGGATGTAGATCACCACCATCGATACCAGGATCGGGAACAATAGCAATCCGATGCGCGGACTTGCCAAGCGATCCTGGAAGAACTCGATTTGAGTCGCATAGCCGTATTCGCGGCCGAACCGCCACAACCGCACGCCCAATACGAAGAAGCAGAGCGAGTGGATGATGCCGCTCGACGAAGCCATCTTGCCGTACACTCCAATGCCGTTCTGCCAGGCCTCCCCGGTCGAACCGATCAGCGCAAAAGCGGTCATCGTCGTACCGAACAAGGACATCAACAGCATGAACGGACCAATCGAGTGCGTCGCCAGTTGGTAATCCTTGCCGCTACCAGAAAACAAGCGATTCGACGATAGCCCCAGCAACAACAGCAGCAGCAGATAACCGCTGATAACAATGGTGCTGATCATTCTCCCGCCTCCTTGCTGACAGAGGAAATGTCATCCAAGGGCCAGGCATAGAGAGTCGCCAGGTACCACACGACTCCGGCAGCCACCGACAAGCAGGCATGATAGAACAATCCTATGGGCACAACGCCCAGCACCAGATAATCGCTTTCCCAAAACCATACGTCTTGGTGCAGGATGATCAGGAGCAAGACCAATCCCCATACGATCCGCTTGCCCAGTTTCGAATGCTCCGCCATAGAAATTGCATCCCCATGTAGGTTCCCACCGCCGATGGCTCCCATACGCCGCGGACTGCATCGGCCCGCGGTCCAGACACGTCCAGCGATTACGGTCCTTACCGACCAGGCTTGAGAATCTGCATCTGGCCGGCGACCACCCGCTGAGCGGCACCAAGTGTACTCGATCGCGATTCCGTGTAACAGGATGCGTCGCCAACCAGTTGCAGAACGACTGAAGTTCAATAGTTCTGTCCGGATCCATCTCCGCACAACCTGCACATCGAGCGCAACCGTGCGACACTGGCCCGGCATGAAACGAGCCGAGAATTCCCTTGGTCGCCGCGAACATCCGCGCGCTCGGCGTCAAGATCGGCGGTGGGGACAGGGACATCGGTACGGTGTGGCAAGCCAAGAGTTGGCGGTTCGTCGCGCGAAACGAGCGAAAATCGGCGGTGGGAAGATCCCAAGTGAATAAGCGGCCTGGCCGCCGCCGTAGATCAGGTTGCGACCGTTATCGGCTGCTCTTCAAGCACAGAAAACCGGCGACGACAAACGCAATGGCCACGATTGTCCACTGAGTCATATCCGCTTGCTGGATGGCCCAGTTGATATTGGATAACAGATCGCCGATTCGCTCCGCCAACCATTTGGCTAGTTTGGCAAACAGCATGGGGGACCCCCTCAAGAAACGGATAGGGCACGCACCAGAAACGCTGCCTTTCTTTGGGCAGCATAGCTCGAAACGTGTGCCAACTTGGAGTGGCCGCTGCAGTATGGGGGTCTGCCGCGGGACTAGGGCGAGCGCAGTGTGCCGATTCTGTGGATCGCGTCAGTAAACGGGAACCCCTTCAGAGCGCGTTCCGAAGGCCTCGGTGCCAAGGGGCCGGATTCGGGCCCGCCGTCAAACCGACCAGCCGGACTGAATTTTTTCGGGAATATGGCCGATTCTAAATCAGCCCTTGCATGACGCTCTTTCGATCGTATAATCCCGAGGCATCACGACTTGAGGGAGCCGGTGCTCTGGCGCCCGGCTGGTAAAACACTGCCAGACTACACGTCGTGCATACCGACAACGGGGGGCCGTAGCTCAATTGGTTAGAGCCCTGGACTGTCGATCCAGAGGTTGCGGGTTCGAGTCCCGTCGGCCTCGCTCCCCAAAACCCCGGTTTTCCTTGGAATTCCGGGGTTTTTTCGTGTCCTGGCCCGACTCTGCCAACTCCGCCCAATTGCCCTGGATTGACTCTGGTTGCACCAGATTGTGCCTAGTTGGTGCAACATTTGGTGCAAGCGTTCGGCCGTCCGTGCCGGTTGCTTTCTCCCGCTCGGATGCCGGCGAGCCGTCGATCGGGCGCCGGCCCCATCGACCATTTCTCGACGTAGGTTGGCCGACAGCCTCGCGCATGCGAAACCGCCATGCTTTCCGTGTCGCAGCCTTGTTAGCCCCGTAGCCGCAGGCGAGGCTTTATTCCCACAGCCGCAGGCGACGTTGGCGCCTTGCTGTGATATCCCGGCATCCCTGATCATCTCCCACATCGCACACCTGGGGGAATCCCATTCGGCGAAAGGGACCCCGCGTGGATCGCCGGGAACAGAATCCACGTGGCTCGCATCCGCCGGATGCAAGTCGGGACAGTGCGTAAGATGGGGTAGTCGGATTTGGCGCGCGTTTCGTTGTCGCGATTCTAATGGGGCCCCCTCCCGGCTGCGGCGTGAAGTCGGCGCGAACGGAAGCCAGCGACTGCGCCGGCGATCCACCGCGCCCGAGCCTCCCGCGTAAAGAGAATTGCAATCGCGGAGCATCCTCGTGGCTGGCTAACGGGAAAGGTGGGACGGCAATCGATCGCGACAGCTCCAAGAGAACGAGCTTGCGGACGCAGACGAAGAAACCAACGCAAAGGCGCAGAGACGCGAAGACGCAATCCGGCAAAGGCACTGGCTGAGTCCCTTTCAGCGAAAGGGACCCACGTGCCCTGTATCCGCAGGATGCAGGTCTGGCCAATGCATGAGTCAAACGGTTTCCGTAGCCTGACTCTCCGAGTCGGATCTCGTCCACCGTAGACTCTCCGAGTCGGGGCCTCCGCCATCTTCCCACCTCCCCCGCCGTATTGTTAAAACCCAGCTCCGCAAATACGTTACACGGCGGGGGAGGTCGCCCGCGATCGATAATCAAACGCAGCCCCACGTTTCGCACAACGACTTGCATCCCAAATCGCGGGCGGGAGGGGGCCCTTGCGCCTCCAGCCTGCCATCTCCCGTCTCCCGTCTCCCGTCTCCCGCCTCCTGCCAATTCCCGACCAAAACATTGACAAAGTTGGGCGATTCTATCGCATAAAAAAACACATTCACCAGCCAGAATTGCCTCGCTCGCATTGACCTCGATATAATGGCCCCATGATTGCCACCTCATTCATCATCGCCCAGCCTCCCATCGCGCGCCGTCGTGTGGGAAACCTGCGCCCTTCCACCGCATACCCCCGCGCGGGAAACCTACACCGATCGACCGGCGCAAGTCTTCGTTCTACAGAGCGTTTTCACGCTTCGATCGACCGTTCATTCAACAAAACGCTGCATCAAACCCACTCTGTCACTACGATCTCTCGTTCCCAATACCAGCACGCAGCGCCAGCAAGTGATCCAGCCAACCTCACCCACGAATACCGGCACGCAGCGCCAGCAAGTGACCACCCCCATCGCAACCAACAGTTCTCGATCATCGCTCTGACTGACTCCGCCGGTACGATCGTCGAGCGGTACACCTACACCGCCTACGGCGCCTCTGCCTCTCCCCTCACGCCTCCGGCCTCCAGCCTCGACAACCGCATCACCTTTACCGGCCGCGAGTGGGACAGCACCCTTCACCTCCACCACTTCCGCGCCCGCATGATGGATCCGCAGTTGGGACGGTTTTGCGGGAGGGATCCGATTGGGATTCGCGGAGGTCTTGCAGTTTACATGTTTCTACGTACTAACCCACAGCGATATCTCGACGCCTTTGGATTAAAGATAAATCAACACCATTTGTTTCCCGAACAGTTCAGACCTGACATCCGTAAACTTTGTGGCGGATTAGACATCGACGATTGGACAATCGACGTTGATGCGGGTCCGCGTGGCCGCGGCAATAGCGGTACTGAACACTGGTGGTGGCACCATGGATGCGGCAAATACAACCGCGCTGTAGGTGATTTACTGCGTCGCGGAACATGCTGCGACTTTATTCGGGGAATGATTGAACTTATTCATAATACCGCTCAATGTGTTGCTGCCAATCTAGGAAAACAGGTCGTCCCCGCAATCAAGACGAAGCGATATCGATCAAAGAACCCGACTGATTGGGATCCCGACGGCCTTATCGACCAGTTTTGCGATACGCCAGACTGCGAACCCGAGAATTACCCGCCCAATCCCTATGTCGACGTCATTCCGGACTGGGTACCTGACGACGTAAACAACGACATCTATCAAGACATAGCAGTTGTTGGCGGTTGCGTCGTTGCTGGCGTGCTTATTGGTGAGGTGATCGTGGTATGCTGCGGTGCCGCGGGCAGTGCGGGTGGCGTAGGAATTGGAGGCGCCGCGGGTGACATCGGCAGTGGTGCCACTAGCTGCGTAGTGCGACGCGTTGTCTTAAAAGAGGCAGTGCAGGAATTGCCTTTGACGCTGGCACCTTGAACCTTACGGAGTCTGAACTGAAAGAAAATCACTCACGTATCCCGATATCAATTGTCAAATACCGCTGTGCTA